>NZ_LFJB01000026.1:0-211971 GCF_006658625.1 Bradyrhizobium sp. UNPF46 | reverse complement strand
GAATCAGAACCGAAGCTCTAGATTCTTGTTTTGACGCGTTTTCTTCACGCGAACCGGTGTCCACTTCGCTCGAAAACGCTCTAGCGTGCAATGCAGCGCCTCGCCAATGGGGTGGGATCAACAGCGCGTCAGTGTCGCACCTATGGCTCGCGCCTAGGGCTGAATTTCCAGGTGATCGCAACGAGGCTTGCGGTGATCAGGCCGCAGATGAGGCCGGCGATCGGCAGCGCGAGCAGCAGCGCGGCGCTGGCGGCCCAGCCGATCGAGGAGAAGGCTTCGGCGAAGGTCGCCAGCCGCGACGAGGTCTGGCGGCGGCGGAATTGGCTGCGCCGGGCCTGGACTCGGAACCAGAGCTGGATCGCGGTCGCGGAGGCCGCGCTGACGATGATCGCGGCGGCGCTGACCGTGGCCTGGTAAGGCGAAGCGAAAGCGAGCGCGGCAACCAGCGGGCAGAAGATGACGGTGATCGCGATCAGCACCACCTCGATCTTGGCGCGGATGACGCCTGACGGCGTCAGCGGCGCGGTCGCGACCAGGTCGGGGGCGTCCTCGCCCGAGATCGTCAGCCAGGCCAGTCCGCCGGCGAGCTGACCCGCGGCCATCACGATGACGGGCGTGATCAGCGTCAGCGCCGCGGAGCTGTCGGCAAAATTGCGCCAGAGCAGCAGGGCCGGCGGCACCAGATAGAGCAGCTGCATCAGGGTCTGCGAGATCAGCCAGGGATCGCGCCAGAGCAGCGAGAATTCCTTGCGCCGTAGCGCCTGCTGCCGCGAGCCCGTGCGGAACGGCCGCTCCTTTGCCCGCCTGCTGCCGGGGCTGCCATAGGCTGCGGCATCGATCGCCGTGTCGGCGAAGCGGTGCGAGAACATCGCCATGACGCTTCCGAGCAGCACCAGGGCGAGCGCCAGGAGCAGCAGCAGCGCCTCGCTGTCGCCCATCACCGCCCGCGCCGGCCCCCACCAGATGCTGTCGATATCGGGGGCATGGGCGGCCACGGTGCCGGAGGTCAAAATGGTGAAGCGCGACAGCGTGCCGTAGGACATGATCGCGGCGACCTGGAGCGCGATCACGAAGCCGGCGCCGATAATGGCGGCCAGGATCTGGGCAATCAGGCGCGTTCGCGCCGGGCCGATCAGGCGAAACAACAGGATGGTGACGGCGATCGCGATCGCCGCGGCCGACAGGCCCATCGCGACCACCACCCCGAACGCCGCGAGCCAGCGCGCACCCCCGCCGATCACCAGCACGTCGATGAAGGGCGTCGAGAACAGCACCGCGATCGCGGTGACGGACAGCGCGATCGCGGCAATGCGGACGGAGAACAGATTGGCCAGTGTCGCCGGCGAGGACATGATCAGGTCGAGATCGGCGCGGGCGTAGAACACCCGCGTTACCGATTCGATCGCCTGCGACAGCATCAAGGTCCAGGCCAGAAAGATCGTCGCCGAGATCACGATCAGCGTGGATTTGTCGAGCGGCAGTCGCAGGTCGGCGAAACGGCCGATCACCGCCCAGGCCGGCAAATGCAGCAGCGCGGCGAAGCAGATGAGGCCGATGATGGCGGCGCGCGTCCGCTTGCGCCGCCCGCCGGTCATCATGGCGAACCATTCGCGCCAGGCGAGCCGGAGCTCGTGGCGGGCAAACCAGGACAGCGCGGTTGCCGAGCTCATGCGGCTTCCGGAAGCGTCACCAGCGCGATGAAGAGATCCTCCAGGCTGGTATCGGCATGGCCGTTCTGCTGGCGCAATTCGGTCAGCGTGCCTTCGGCGACGAGGCGGCCCGAGGCGATCACGCCGATGCGGTCGGCCATGCGCTCGGCCACTTCGAGAATATGCGTGGTCATGATGACGGTGCAGCCGGCGCGGACGCGCATCCCGAGTAGGCCCTTCACATGGCGGGCGGAGACCGCATCGAGCCCGGTCAGCGGCTCGTCCAGGATGATGAGACGGGGATCGTGCACCAGCGCGCCGGCGAGCGCCACTTTCTGGCGCATGCCCTTGGAAAAGCCCTCGCAGCGTTCGTGACGGTGCGGCGCGAGGCCGAGCGACTCCAGCAGGTCCTGCGCGACCGGCTGCGAGACCGACGGCGCGATGCCCCACAGGCCGGCGACGAATTCGAGATATTCGAGCGGGGTTAGCTTGTCGTAGATCATAGGCTCGTCGGAGACCCACGCCATCACCTGCTTGGCGGCAACAGGGCTCTGGAGCGCATCGATGCCGAAGATCGAGACCGCGCCGCCGTCGGGGCGTAAGAGGCCCGCAACCATGCGCAGAGTCGTGGTCTTGCCGGCGCCGTTGGGGCCGACCAGGGCATAGAATTCACCGGCGTGAATGGTGAGATCGAGGCTGTCGACCGCCAAGCGGTCAAAACGCTTCGTTAACCCCTTAACTTCCAGCGCGGAGCTGTCCGGCTTCATGACGGCCACACCATCCGGTTTTGCATCGCTCGCGACCATGACCCGAAGATGTTTCGGCACGGTGAATCGCACTGCGGCAAATTCCGTCATCCGGATTGGACTAATGGCAAGTCACCGTTTGTTGACAGCGCTGGGCGGTTCAGGCTGAATTGGTTCCGGACAAATGGCGCTAACGCGGCGAAACGACTGCGTAGCGACTGGACACAAGATGCGGCAAGGCGGTCGGGAAGAACCGCCGGTTGTATCGGGAGGACGCGCGTCAATGCTGGATTTCGTTCAGCAGCTGGTCAGCGGTGTTGCGCTCGGCTGCGTCTACGGCCTGATCGCGCTTGGCTTCGTGCTCGTCTACAAGGCCACCGAGGTCGTCAATTTCGCCCAGGGCGATCTGATGATGCTCGGCGGCTTCTTCGCTTTCACCTTCATCGGCATGATGGGCCTGAACTACTGGATCGGCTTTGCCGGTGCGGTGGCGGCGATGGCGTTGTTCGGCATGCTGGCCGAGCGCGTCGTGGTGCGGCCGATCCTCGGCTATCCGCAATTCTCCATCATCATGGCGACGATCGGCCTCGGCTATTTCCTGCGCTCGATCGCCGGCATGATCTGGGGCACCGACGATCTGAAGATCGAGACGCCGTTCAGCCAGGGCGTGCTGCGCATCGGCTCGCTGGTGCTCGCCTACGACAAGCTGTCGGTGATCGCGGCGACGATGATCCTGTGCACGTTGCTCTATCTCTTCTTCAACAAGACCACGCTCGGCACCGCGATGCGGGCTAGCTCCGAGAACATGCTCGCCGCCTACTATATGGGCATTCCGGTCAAGCGCGTGGTATCGGTCGTCTGGGCGATCAGCGCGGCGGTCGCGACCTGCGCCGGCGTGCTGCTGGCGCCGATCACCTTCATCCATTCGAATGTCGGCCTCGTGCTCGGCCTGAAGGCGTTTCCCGCCGCCGTGCTCGGCGGCTTCGGCTCGATACCGGGGGCCGTGGTCGGCGGCGTCCTGATCGGCGTGATCGAGAGCATGGCTGGGTTCTACCTGCCCGAGGGCTGGAAGGACGTTGCGCCTTACGTCGTGCTGCTCGCCGTGCTGCTGCTGAAGCCCGAAGGCCTGTTCGGCCATCACGTCCGCAAGAAGGTCTGAACGCCATGCGCTTCCTGTTCAAGACCGACTACGAGGACGACATCAAGCTGTTCCCGCATTCGGGCTATCTGGTCTCCTACGGCGTCCTGCTCGCGCTGCTGCTGATCGCGCCCTATTTGCTCTCCAGCTATCTGATGAGCCAGCTCGTCTTCGTCTGCATCTATGCAACCGTCGGCGTTGCGCTTCTGATCCTGACCGGCTTCACCGGACAAGCCTCGCTCGGGCATGCCGCGTTCCTCGCCATCGGGGCCTACACGGCGGCCTATTTGCAGAAATACAACGTGCCGTTCCCGGTCTACTTCCTCGCCGCCGGCGGCCTGACCGGCATCATCGGTGCGATGGTCGGATTTCCCGCGCTGCGCCTGACCGGCATCTATCTCGTCATCGCCACCATCTCGTTTGCCCTGATCGTCGAGGAGATCCTGGCGCGGTGGGAAAGCGTCACAAACGGCAACGAGGGCATGCGGGTCAAGACGCTGTCGCTGCTCGGCGTCACCGTGCCGCGCGACAGCCCGACCTTCTACTATCTCTGTCTTGCCGTGCTGGTGCTGACCATCATCGGCACGCTCAATCTCTTGCGCTCGCCGACGGGGCGCGCCTTCGTCGCGATCCGCGACAGCGAGACGGCGGCGCGCAGCATGGGCGTCAATGTCGCGCTCTACAAGGTGAAGTCCTTTGCGATCTCCGCGGCCATCACCGGCTTTGCGGGCGTCCTGTTCGCGCACAAGCTCTCCTTCATCTCGCCGGAGATGTTCACGCTCCAGCTCTCGATCGAGTTCATCATCGTGATCCTGATCGGCGGCGCCTTCAGCCTGCACGGCGCGGTGCTGGGCGCAATCTTCATCGTGATGATCGATCCGTTCCTGACCTATCTGAAGGACGACATGCCCGGCATGATCGCCGGCATCGCCGCGACATTCGGTGCCGGTCCGGCCACTGCGGGAAGCATCAAGTCGAACGTCGCCGCCTTTGCCTCGCTCAATGGCCTGAAGGGCGCGATCTACGGCATCATCATCGTGCTGTTCGTGCTGTTCGAGCCGCTCGGGCTCTACGGCCGCTGGCTCAAGATCAAGCTCTTCTTCCAGCTGTTCCCGCTCTACAAGCGCGCCACCTTCAAGCGGCAGAAGATCTACGTGAAGTCGGAGCGGAACCGATGAGCTATTTCCGCGCGGAGAATTTGTCGCTGCATTTCGGGGGCCTCAAGGCCGTCGATGCGGTGTCCTTCGCGGTCGAGAAAGGCGAGATCCTGTCGATCATCGGCCCCAACGGCGCCGGCAAGAGCTCGATCTTCAACCTGATCTCGCGGATCTACCGGCCGACCTCGGGCCGTATCTTCTTCGAGGACCAGGACATCACGGAGGAGCCGCCCTACGACATCGCCAGGCTCGGCATCGCCCGCACCTTTCAGAACATCGAGCTGTTCGAGAACGCCACCGTGCTCTCCAACCTGCTGGTCGGCCGCCATCGGCACTCGACCACGCAGCTCTGGCAGGAGCTCCTGTTCCTGCCGAGCGTGCGCGCCAACGAGAAAGTGCACCGCCGCAGAGTCGAGCAGGTCATCGAATTCCTCGATCTCGAACCCTATCGCGACAAGCTGATCTCCGGCTTGCCCTACGGCGTGCGCAAGGTGATCGAGCTGGCGCGCGCGCTGTGCTCGGAGCCGAAGCTGATCCTGCTCGACGAGCCGTCAAGCGGCCTCAACGTCGAGGAGACCGACGACATGTCGTTCTGGATCCGCGACATGAAGAGTGAGCTCGGGATCACCGTGCTGATGGTCGAGCACGACATGTCGCTGGTCAACCGCGTCTCCGACCGCGTCATCGCGCTGAACTACGGGAGGGTGCTCGCCATGGGCTCGCCCACCGAGGTACAGCAGCACCCCGATGTCATCGCCGCGTATCTGGGAGCCTGACGCCATGGATGCCGCGGTGACAACCGATATCATCCTGAAACTCTCCAACATCGAGAGCTATTACGGGCCGATCATGGCGATCCGTGGCATCTCGCTGGAGGTGCCGCGCGGCCGCATCGTGACGCTGCTGGGTGCGAACGGGGCCGGCAAGACCACGGTGCTGAAGACCATCTCGGGCATTCTCGATCCGCAGAAGGGCTCGATCGAATTTCTGGGCAAGCCGATCCAGCGCATGGAGGCCGACCGGATCGTACGGCTCGGCCTCAGCCACGTGCCGGAGGGGCGCGAGGTGTTCCCATTCCTGTCGGTGCGCGAGAACCTGATGATGGGCGCCTATCCGCGCAAGGACCGTGACGGCGTCGCGGAGGATCTGGAGCGCGTCTACGGCTATTTCCCGCGCCTGAAGGAGCGCGTCAACCAGCCAGCCGGCCAGCTCTCGGGCGGCGAGCAGCAGATGCTCGCGATCGGACGCGCGCTGATGAACCGGCCGACGCTGCTCCTGCTCGACGAGCCCTCGCTTGGCCTGTCGCCGCTGCTGGTGAAGGAGATCTTCACCATCATCCGGCGCGTCAACGAGGAGCAGGGCATGTCGATCCTGCTGGTCGAGCAGAACGCCAAGGTGGCGCTGGAGACCGCGCATTACGGCTATGTGCTCGAGATCGGCCGCATCGTGATGAACGACAGCTGCGACCGCTTGATGCATTCCCAGGACATCCAGGAGTTCTACCTTGGCGCCAAGGAAGCAGGCGCGCGAGGCGAGCGGCGTTGGAAAAAGAAGAAGACGTGGCGGTGAGGACAAGCTGGCAGTAAGATGAGCTTGCCATCCGCAATCAAGACCGCCGGCAAGGCAGGCAGCGGAGGCAGGCGACAGGGAGGAGAGGCGCATGGCCCGAACGGCGGTGCTGACGGTCGCTGATACGATCGCAAAGAGCTTTTTGCGCGCCGCCGAGATGCGGGGCGACAGGCCGGCGATCCGCGAGAAGAAGTTCGGGATCTGGCAGCCGACCAGCTGGCGCGAATGGCTGGAGATTTCCAAGGAGATCGCCTACGCGCTTCATGCCTCCGGCTTCCGGCCCGGCGACGTCGCCTCCATCATCGCCAACGCCGTCCCGGAATGGGTCCACGCCGACATGGGCGTCCTCTGCGCGGGCGGCGTCTCCTCGGGCATCTATCCGACCGACGCCTCGTCCCAGGTCGAATATCTCGTCAACGATTCCAAAACGAAAGTGATCTTCGCCGAGGACGAAGAGCAGCTCGACAAGATCCTCGCCTGCCGCGCGCGTTGCCCGAGCCTCCACAAGATCATCGTGTTCGACATGGAGGGTCTCAGCGGTTTCACCGACGACATGGTGATGTCGCTCGACGAGTTTCGTGCACTCGGCCGCAATCACATGGTCGGCCGCGAGGCGCTGTGGCAGGAGATGATCGACAGCCGCAGCGCCGCCGATCTCGCCATCCTCGTCTACACATCAGGCACGACCGGTCCGCCCAAGGGCGCCATGCACGCCAACCGCAGCGTCACGCACCAGATGCGGCACGCCAATGACTTCATCCCGGCGCGAGAGGACGAGGACCGGCTGATCTTCCTGCCGCTCTGCCACGTCGCCGAGCGCATCGGCGGCTATTACATCTCGGTCGCGCTCGGCTCGGTGATGAATTTCGCCGAGAGCCCGGAGACCGTGCCGGACAATCTGCGCGAGGTGCAGCCGACCATCTTCCTCGCGGTGCCGCGCATCTGGGAGAAGTTCTACTCCGCCATCACCATCGCGCTGAAGGATGCGACGCCGCTGCAGCAATGGGTCTATCGCCGCGCCATCGACATCGGCTACCGCATGGTCGAATGCCGGATCGAGGGCAGGGCGCCGCCGCTGCTGCTGCGCCTTGCGAACCGCGTCGCCTACCTCGTCGCATTCCGCAACATCCGCCGCATGATCGGGCTCGACCGTTGCCGCACCGCCTTCACCGGCGCCGCTCCCATCGCGCCGGAACTGATCCGCTGGTATCTCGCGCTCGGCATCGACATCCACGAGGTCTACGGCCAGACCGAGAATTGCGGCGTCGCCACCATGATGCCGGCCGAGCGCATCAAGCTCGGCTCGGTCGGCACCGCCGTGCCCTGGGGCGAGGTCGCGCTGTCGCCCGAGGGTGAGATCCTGATCAAGGGCGACTTCCTGTTCATGGGCTATCTGAACCAGCCGGAGAAGACCGCCGAGACCATCGATTCCCGCGGCTGGCTGCACACCGGCGACGTCGGCACCATCGACAATGAAGGCTTCGTCCGCATCACCGACCGGATGAAGGACATCATCATCACCTCCGGCGGCAAGAACATCACGCCGTCCGAGATCGAGAACCAGCTCAAATTCTCGCCCTACATCTCCGATGCCGTCGTGATCGGCGACAAGCGGCCGTATCTCACCTGCCTCGTGATGATCGACCAGGAGAACGTCGAGAAGTTCGCCCAGGATCACGACATTCCCTTCACCAATTATGCGAGCCTGTGCCGAGCCATGGAGATCCAGGACCTGATCGGCCGCGAGATCGAGCAGGTCAACGGCAATTTCGCCCGCGTCGAGACCATCAAGAAGTTCTACCTCATCGAGCGCCAGCTCACGCCGGAGGACGAGGAGCTGACGCCGACCATGAAGCTGAAACGCGGCTTCGTGAACAAGCGTTATGCCGCCGAGATCGAAGCGATGTATCGCCAGCGCGCCGTGGCGTGACGCATGCGCATGCCCCGGAAAAGTGGGAACCGGTTTTCCGGGAAGGGGCATGTGCAAGAGAGAAAAGTCGGATTTGGGAAAGCGAAGGAGCGACGGCCCCCGCCCTCCGCGTAACACGGGCCTTTAGGAGAGGAGACGTCAATGTCGAAATCGTTCAGCGCGTTCGGCCTCGCTGTGAGTGCCGTGGTGCTCACCTGTCTGCCGGCCACGGCGCAAACCAAGGTCACCAACGAGGGCATCTCGGCAAGCGAGATCGTCGTCGGCACCCACCAGGATCTCTCGGGCCCGATCAAGGGCTGGGGCGTCCCGGTCTCCAACGGCATGAAGATGGCGGTCGAGGAGATCAACGCGGCCGGCGGCGTCAACGGCCGCAAGATCCGCCTGGTCGTCGAGGACAGCGGCTATGATCCGAAGAAGGCCGTGCTGGCCTCGCAAAAACTGATCGAGCGGGACAAGATCTTCGCGATGGTCGGGCCGATGGGGTCGCCGACCGTGCTCGCCGCGCAGGACATCCTGCTCGACGCCGGCGTGCTTCAGCTCTTCCCGCTGACCGCCGCCGAGTTCACCTTCAAGTTCGATCCGGCCAAGCCGCAGGAACGGCTCAAGTTCAACAACCTGCTGCCCTATGTCGAGAGCACGCGCGCGGCGCTGAAATACATGATGGAGTGGAAGAACTTCAAGAAGCCCTGCATCATGCATCAGGACGACGAGTACGGAAAGAACGTGCTCGACGGCTTCAACCAGCAGCTCACCGCCATGAAGGTGCAGCCGGCGTCGATCACGAGCTACAAGCGCGGCGCCTCCGACTTTAGCGCTCAGATCGCCAAGATGAAGTCCGACGGCTGCGACCTCGTCGTGCTCGGGGCAGTGCTGCGTGAGCCGATCGGCGCCATGACCGAGGCCAAGAAGCTCGGCTGGGACGTCACCTTCCTAGGCGCCACGCCCACCAACGTGATGGAAGTGCCGATGCTCGGCAAGGAGGCGGTCGAAGGCCTCTACGCCGCAAGCGGCTTCGAGATCCCTTACGAGGACACCGCGAAGGGCAAGGTCAAGGACTGGCTCGTCAACTACAAGAAGATGTTCGGCACCGACGCCAACACGCAGGCGATCATCGGCTACAATGCGATGATGACGTTTGCCTTTTATGCGCAGAAGGCGGGCAAGGATCTCACGGGGCAGAAGATGCTGGACTCGCTGGAGTCGGGCGAAAAATTCCTCGACATCTTCAACTCGCCGCCGACCAAGTTCTCCAAGACCGACCACCTCGCCAACACGATCACCCAGGTGCAGCAGGTCAAGGGCGGCCGCTGGGTGCTGGTCAAGGACAATCTGATGTTCTGATGCTTCGCGTTCACCCTCCCCTGGAGGGGGAGGGTCGATCGCGCGCAGCGCGAGCGGGGTGGGGTGATCTCTTCACGCAGGCACAGCCTTCGTTGTGGAGAGACTGTCACCCCACCCCGCCACGCATTTCGCTTCGCTACATGCGTAGCGACCCTCCCCCTCCAGGGGAGGGTAAGGGAAACTCACGACCCCCCGCTCGCGGTGCCTGAATTCACCGGCGCCAGCTCGTCCTCGCGGCAGCGCCAGCCGTCGGCGGCTTTGACAAACGCGAAGGTCCGCTGGATGCGCAGGCGGCGCGTCACGTTGAAGGCTTCTGCCGCACGCTCCCTGTTGGCGGCGCCTGGCTGCGGAAGACCCGTCCTGGCGTCCCAGCAGGTGCCGGTGCAGGTGGAGGCGACCTTGCTGCACATGGTGAAAGGCGCCAGCACGGCCATCTCGATCTCGCCCGTGACCTGCGCCTCCTGCTCGGTCACCTGGCTGTCGAGCGCGTAGACGCGGTTGATGCGGAGGAAACTGCCGCAGGAATTGGCCGCATGGATCCGCGCCGCACAGAAGTCGATGGCGTCGGTGTCGGGGATGCGGGCCGCGACCTGCCGGCCGAACACCTTCTTGGGATCTCCCTTTGCCGCGCGGATTTCGTCGGTCCTGCGCTTCAAATGCTCGGCGAGACAATCTTCCGCGGATTCGAGCTCCTGCAGCGGCACGTTCTCCTTGCCGACGAGATTGCATTTGCGGTCGCGCTCGCGGGTCCACCTGCCATATTCGGCGAAGGCAAAGCGCGCGGCGGTCGGGTCCAGCTTGCCGATCAGAGTGCGCACCTGGCCATTGAGCTCGGTCTCGGCCTGCGCCAGCGATGGATCTGCACAGATCAGGGCGCCGGCTGCGGTGTTGGCCGCGAGGCAGTCGAAATCAGGATCGCCCACGATTGCGGCGCGCTCCTCGGTCACCTTGAGCAGGCACGCCTTCACCCGATCGAGATCGTCGATGCGGACCGCGGTCTGGCCGACGATGCCGCAGCTGAGATTGCGCTGGCGGATCCAGATCGCATTCTCCTCGATCGCGGGCAAGCGATCGGGCAGGCGGGCGAGCCGCGCCTCGATCGCCGTGTTCAGCTTCTCGGCGGCGGCGGCCAGCGTGGGATCGCCGCAGAACAATTGATTGCCGGGGTCGCGAATCTGCTGGCAGTTGTTCCTGGCAAACAGCGGCAGCCGGTCGACGAGAGAGGGGGCGGGCTGTGCGGACGCGGGAACGGCGAGCGCCAGCAGCGCAAGCACAGACAGCACGATGAACCGCATTCCAGTCGCCCCCGCATGGAAGGCGCCATGCTAGCGTCTGGGATCGCGCGGCGAAATGGGTTTGTGGCGGATGTCGCCCGTGGGAATCAACGCGCCTCGGCGGCCGCCACCGAGACCTGCACCGGCTCGTCGACATATTTCATCACGGCCGACTGGTAGAGTGTGAACAGCGGTTGGTAGCTCCGTGCAGCTCCATCCTCGACCATCGCCATGCGGCGGTTGTCGAGCATCAGCCAGTGGCCGTCGAGCCTTGCTGCGGCAACCGCATGCTCTTCGCCGGCCCTGACGTCGCGCACCACGACGATACGAAGGTCTTCGGCGGCAATGCCTGCCAGCCGCAGCGCGGCCAGCTTGGCGATGGCGTAGTCCTCGCAGTCGCCGGCACCGCGGGCGAAGGTCGCAAGCGGCGAGCTCCAGACGTCGTCAAGGCCGTCGTTGGCGGCCCGGATGGCGAGGTTGATGGCGCGGTTGGTCTCGCCGAGCCGCGCCCGGCCGTCGCGGGCGCGGGCCTGGTCGACGATGCCAAGCAGTTTCAGGGCTGCGGGCGAGGCGCAATTGTCCCGGTCGCCATCGCATAGTGCGAGCTGCACCATGTCGTCGTCGAGCCTGCTCTTCAGGGCCGACCATTTCTGCTGGAGACTGCCGGACGAGATGGCGAAGGCGAACACGCCGAACGGCTCGGCGGATTTGCGCACGAGCATTCCGGCTCCCGGCGACAGCAGTGTGCCGGCGCGAAGCTCGGCGGCCGATCCGAGCAGGACCAGTCCGCACAGGACAAGGATTGCGCGCCAGGCGCGCGAGCGAGCAGCGGTCTCCATCTGACATCCCCTTCCCAGGCTTCGCCAGGTCCCCCTCGACCTCGGCGTGCCGGGCTGTTGCTTTCGCGGAGATAGTGCGAGATCGGCCGTTTTGTTCTGCTTAACGCGCCGGCCGGGGGTCCCAAAACCGGGGAACAGGCTGAAATGCGCCTGGCCAAATTGCGTAAAATTTTACGATTCGCGGGCTAGGAGGTGTCGTGCTGCCGCGAAATGGAACCAATTGCAGGCACAAGTTGTGAGGCGTGCCGAATCTGGGTCCTATGGCTAACGACCCCCTATTTCATGGGGTTCTGTTAGTTAGGTCACAGATTTAACTCCGTATTTGCCGCAGGATGCCGCGGGACCTCGCGAAGGAAAGATGACGCAAGTATCTGCTCCGTGACTATACGGAAGGTTACTTTGGATGACTGGAAATGCGTGGAAAAAGGTCGGATTCGACTTCCGAATATTTGAGAGATTACTTTCGCTTCTCTGTAGCGGTGCCCAGCCGTATGGCCTCCTTGGGCCAAGTGATGCGAAATCACACAAGCAATAGATGGTATCCCTAAGGACTTGCTAATGCTATGCAAGCTTAGGCGGTCGATACTTACTTAAATTTTAACCCTTTTTACGGTGCCCGGTTGAATTACGCTGGCCAGTTTGACGGCGCGATTTCCTTGGACGGCCTGGGTTCCCGCTCGCCCGCCGGCGCCCATGTCGATTCCTTTACGGCGAAAGCCCATGGTCACGTGCCTGAGGGCGCGTTCGTCGTTCCCGACCCCAACCTGATCTTCAACGGCGAATTCAAGCGCACCGGTCTCGATCTCGTGCTGTCCCACGAGGGGCACGAGTTCGTCGTTCACGATTATTTCCGGGGCGACAAGCGTGCGGCGCTCGCCTCGCCCGACGGCGCCCACCTCACCGGCGACATCGTCAACGCGCTCACGGGCCATGTCCAGGTTGCGCAAGCCGCGCCGGGCGCTGCCGCGGCCCAGGTCATCGGCCACGTCACCAAGCTCGTGGGCAGCGCGACCGCCGTCCGCAATGGCGTCTCGGTCATCCTGAACAACGGCGACAACGTCGAGAAGGGCGACGTGGTCTCGACCGGCGCGGATTCGACCCTCGGCATCACCTTCATCGACGGCACGGTGTTCGGCCTGTCCTCCAACGCGCGGATGGTGCTGAACGAGATGGTCTACGACCCCAACGGGTCGAGCAATTCCTCGCTGCTGAGCCTTGTCGCCGGCACCATCACCTTCGTCGCCGGCGAGACCGCCAAGCACGGCGACATGAAGATCGACACGCCGGTCGCCACCATGGGTATCCGCGGCACCGCGGTGCTCACCCAGATCAATTTCGTGGTTCCCCCCGGCGGCGGCGATCCGCAGCCGCAGGCGAGCTTCCAGGTGCTGGTCGAGCCGAACGGCACGACGGGCTCCTACATCCTGTTCGACAAGATCACGCTGCTGCCGATCGCGACGGTCAACCAGGCCGGCCAGATGATCCAGATCAGCGGCGGCAACGTCTCGATCTCCAATGCGCTGATGTCGCCGGACATCCAGAAGCTGATCAGCGACGTGTTCACGCTGAAGTTCACCGACAACAACACCAACACCAAGCTGACGACGAACTTCACCGACACGCTCACGCCGATGAGCCAGGACCTGGTGTTCAAGTCGGGTTCCGGCGCCGTCGTGACCGCGACCTTCGTCAACCTCAATCCGCAGGGATCGGAGCTGCCCGGCGCTTCCACGCCGGGTGTCACGCGTATCCCCGGCCAGCCGATTGCGCAGAGCTTCGACGCCAGCGGCAATGTGAAGTCGGCGTTCGCGTTGACGGAGCGTGCCGACACGACCGGCGACACGCATAGCGACACGATTTCCGGCCTGATCAGATTCGTCGATCAGAACCTCGGCGACCGGCCGACGGTCAGCATCAGCCTCGCTGAGGCGCCAAACTACGTCTACAAGGATGCCGGTCAGCACGACGTCACCGGCTCGCTCTCCGCGCTGCAGAAGCAGGATATCGCGGCGACGCTGATCCAGATCAGCGTCGTCCCCGACGCCGGCAACGACAACAACGGCTCGGCGGTCTGGACCTACACCATCCCGGACAAGGTCTTCGACTTCCTCGCGGCCGGCGAAACGCTGACGCTGACCTACATGGTCCGGGTCGACACCAATTTCGCCGTCAACCCCGAGAGCAAGTTCATCCCGATCACGATCACGGTCACGGGGACGAACGACAAGCCCACGGTGGCGACGTCGGGTGGCACGGTCATCGAGAAGGTCGGCACCGGCAACGAGGCTCTCGACACCATCACCGGCACGGTCACCTTCACCGACGTCGATCTGACCGACCGGCCGATCGTGAGCGCGGCGCTCTCGTCCACCCATCCGTTCAAATATCTCGACGCGCAAGGTCACGACATCACCTCGACGCTGACGCCGCAGCAGCTGGCGGCGATCGCCGCGGTCGAGGTGCCGCTGACGGTGGTGCAGGGCGCGGGGAACGGCAACAACGGTTCGGCCACCTGGGCCTACAGTGTTCCCGATCATCTGTTCGATTTCCTCGCCGAAGGCGAGACGCTGACCCTGAACTATGTGGTGCAGGTCGATGACGGGCACGGCGGTGTCGTCAGCACGCCGATCACCGTGTCCATCAACGGCGCGGACGTCAATGTCGAGGGCACCAACGATGTGCCGACGATCGTCGGAGAAGACACCAATCCGGCCGGTGCGGTGACCGAAGATGATTCGACCACGCTGGCTGCCAACGGCACCATTGCCTTCAACGACCCCGATCTCACCGATACGCACACCGCGAGCTACGTGCTGAAGTCGACGGTTTCGAGCGCGCATCTGCCCGGCTTCAGCGACGGCACGTCGCATATCGGCACGTTCGCGCTCGATCCGGTGGTCGAAAGTCCGGGTGCCAGCTCCCGCGGCTCGGTGGGCTGGACCTTCACGCTCGACGACAACAATCCGGTGCTGCAGTCGCTGGCCGAAGGCCAGACCATCACGCAGGTCTACACCGTGACGGTCGACGACCATCACGGTGGAACCGTCACCCAGGACGTCACGGTGGTCATCACCGGCAAGAACGACGCGCCGACCGTGACCAGCAGCACCGCGGCGGCAACGGGCAAGGTGATCGAGGATGTCGGCCTGACGCTGTCGATCGACGGCGTGCTGGCGATTCAGGATCTCGACCTGATCGACACCCATACCGCGCATGCGGTGTTCAAGTCGTCGTCCTCGGACGCGCATCTGCCCGGCTTTGTCGAGGGTGCCACGAATATCGGCACCTTCACGATCGATTCGTCGGTGCTCGAATCCAATACGGACACCAACAACGGCGCGACGCTGGGCTGGCACTTCACGCTCGACAACGGCAATGCGATGCTGCAGTCGCTGGCCGAAGGGCAGACCATCACCCAGGTCTACACCGTCACCTTCACCGACAATCACAACGCGACGGTCACGCAGGATGTCACGGTTACGATCACCGGCGTCAACGACGCGCCGACGATCACCAGCGATGCCGAGGCGGCGACCGGTCATGTCGTCGAGGACGCCGGTCTGACGCTGGCGATCGACGGCACGCTGGCGATCCAGGATCTCGATCTGATCGACACCCACACGGCGGAAGCGGTGTTCAAGTCGTCGTCCATCAGCTCGGCCCTGCCGGGCTTCGATGCCGACAGCACGAATCTCGGCACCTTCACGATCGATCCGTCGGTGCTCGAATCCGTCACCGACACCGACAATGGCGCGACGCTGCAGTGGCACTTCACGCTCGACAACAGCAACGCGATGCTGCAGTCGCTGGCGGAAGGGCAGACCATCACCCAGGTTTACACCGTCACGTTCGACGATCATCATGGCGGCACCGTCAGCAAGGACGTCACCGTGACGATCACGGGCGTCAATGACGCGCCGACCATCACGAGCGATATCGACGCCGCAAAGGGCGCGATCACGGAGGATGCCAGCGCCTCGCTCACGGCCGAAGGCACGCTTGCGATTCAGGATTTGGACCTGACCGACACTCACACTGCGGCATGGTCGTTCAAATCCTCGTCCACCAGCTCGGACCTGCCGGGCTTCGGAGCGAGTTCGCATATCGGCACGTTCTCGATCGATGCGGTGTCGGAATCCGCGACGGACACCGACAATGGCGCCACGCTCGGCTGGCACTTTACCCTCGACAACAGCGATCCCGTGCTGCAGTCGCTGGCGGAAGGCCAGACCATCACGCAAGTCTACACCGTCACGTTTGACGACCAGCACGGCGGCAAGGTCAGCAAGGACGTCACCGTCACCATCACTGGCACCAACGACGCGCCGGCCGTCTCCTATGCCACGTCGGACGACATGGGCTTCGACGGCCACACCATCGCGGTCGGCGCCGCGCCGACGGTCGCCACCGATGACGTGACGCTGGATGGCCGGGTGAACTGGAACGGGGGCGCCGAGGCTGGTCACGGCCAGATCCTGTTCTACAACGGCAATACCTCGACGACGGGCTTCGGCCTCCTCGGCACGGTCAATGCCAACGGCACGCTGGAGCTGCAGATCCTCGCGGGCGGCGTCCAGATCGCCGATACCGGCGTGGCAATCGCCGCGTCGCAGTGGCACGACATCGCGCTGACCCGCGAGAACGGCACCTTTAAGCTCTATCTCGACGGCCATCTCGAATATTCGCAGGCATGGTCGGTCAACCCGATCGACGGCAGTGTGTCGAACCCGTCGCACTCCTACATGATGATAGGCGCCGCGAGCGAGCCGGGCTCGGCGGGTTTTGGCGCGGAAGGCTTTTATGGCTCGATCGCAGATGTCAGCGTCTGGACCGACGCGCTCACGCAAACGCAGATCCAGTCGATCGATTTCACCGCACTCACCGGCCACGAGACGAATCTGGCCGCGTATTACCAGCTCGGCGGCAGCGGCAACACCGTCGTCAATTCGGTCAACCCCGCCCAAAGCCTCGACATCGACCTTGCCGACCTCAAGGAGACCAATGAGGGGCTGGCCAAGTCCGGTACGCTGATCTTGTCCGACGTCGACGCCACCGATCACGTCAGCGTGGCGGTCAGTGAGGTGCAGGTTACCCTCGACGGCGTGACGCAGACCGGCAGCGTCGGAGGGCTGTCGCATGAAGCCCTGTTGAACTATCTCTCCGTCCCGTCCGGCGACATCCTCGACGGCACGGCGACTCACGCCCAGTTCACTTGGCAGTTCAATTCGGGCGGCCAAGCCTTCGACTTCCTCGCCGCCGGCCAGACGCTGTCGCTGCAATACACCATCGTTCCGTCGGATGCCCAGGGTGCCGGCACGAGCGCAATCGTCACCGTCAACATCGTCGGCAGCAACGACGCGCCGACGCTGGCCGATCTCCACATCGGCACGCTCGCGGATACCGCGGCTCCCGACACCTTCTCCGACCTGACCGGCACGCTGGCCGGCCACGATGCCGATACCGGCGAGACGGCGACGCTGACCTACGCCGTCCTCAATGCGGATCATCATGCGGCGACGACCGTTGCAGGGCTCTACGGCTCGCTGACGGTCAATTCGGACGGCAGCTACAGCTACGTTGCCAATGCGGAGGCCATCAACGCGCTGCCGGAAGGCTCCTACGGCGACACGTTTACGGTTCAGACCACGGACGTGCACGGTGCGACCGGCACGGCCACGCTCACGGTGGACGTGACCGGCGCGGACGACGCCAGCGGCCCAGTCATCGACACCACGCGCTTCCAAGTCTGGCACGACAACGAGAGCAACACGGACAGCGTCACCGGCCTCTCGGTGGTCGATACCGATCCCGGCGCCGCGACAGACGATTTCAAGATCACGGCCGTGACCGTGCATGATCCCGACAGCACGGTCTCTCCAGGGTTGGCGAGCGGTAGCCTCGACGACGTCAATTTGCTCCTCACGGACGGCATCACCTATGATCCGGGTGAGACACCGCCGGCCATCGACCAGATCACGCTGACGGTTCTGGACAAGACCACAGGCCTTTCCGATACGGTCAACTTCATCTTCAACGAGGCCGGCGACACGAGCCAGGGCATCACGCTGGCAGGCACCAGCGGCAAGGACGTCATCTTCGCGACCGACACCAACGACACGCTGACCGGCGGCGGCGCCAAGGATCAGTTCGTGTTTGCGCCGGGCTTGCTGTACGACGGCAACGGGCATCCCGTCACCGAGCTTTCGCATACCATCACCGATTTCACGACGGGCCTCGACAAGATCGACCTGCGGCAGTTCTCGGATGTCAGCTCCCTCGGCAATCTCTCGATCGTCCAGCAGTCCGATGATACGCTGGTGACCTGGCAGCAACAGATCACTCAGCGCGACGGGCCGACGATCGTCGAGCACGAGTCGCTGTTGCTGAAGGACGTCCTTGCAGCGAATCTCAAGGCCGGCGATTTCATCTTCCACATCACCTGAGCCGGCGGGCGACGGCTCGACCGCCGCAAAAAATCCGTCAGCCTCAGCTGATCGGGCATAGAAAATCGCGCGCCGACGCTCCATGATCGGCGGGCCCGGCCCGGTCCGGGGCAGGAAGTCCGATCGAAATGAAACGTCTCAAGATCCTGCGGCGGTGGTTTGCGAAAAAGTTCGGCTTCGCGCGGCTGATGTGCCTTGCGCTGCTGGTTGTGTTCGCCGGCGCGCGCCTGTGGGATCCGCTGCCGATCCAGGAATTGCGGCTGCGCACCTTCGACATGTTCCAGCTGATCGATCCGCGCCAAAAGGCGGCGCGGCCGGTCGTGATCGTCGACATCGACGACAAGAGCCTCGCCAAGCTCGGCCAGTGGCCGTGGCCGCGGACGCGGATCGCGGATTTGATCCTGAACCTCACCAGCAACGGCGCGGTCGCGATCGGTTTCGACGTGGTGTTCTCCGAAGCCGACCGGCTCAACCCGGATCAGGTCGCGAACCAGATGCGATATCTGGACGACGCCACCCGGGCCAAGCTGCGCGAGCTGCCGAGCAACGACCAGGTCCTCTCCGACGCGATCAAGCGCTCGCGCGTCGTGCTGGGCGAGACCGGCCAGCGGGCGATCTCCTCCGAGATCGACAAGTCGCTGCCCTTCACCGGCGTCGCCACCGTCGGGGAGGAGAGCGCCGAGCGCTTCCTGTTCGAATTCCCCGGCCTGCTGCGCAACGTCCCCGTCATCGAGAAGGTCGCGGCGGGCCGCGGACTGTTCACGATCAGGCCCGAGCGCGACGGCCTGATCCGCCGCGTGCCGATGATCATGCGCGCCCAGGGCAACATCATGCCCTCGCTCAGCCTCGAGATCCTGCGCGTCGTCACGGGCACGCCGACGCTGCTGGTGCGGACCGACAAGACCGGCGTGCGCGCCGTGCGGCTCAAGGGCGTGGAGATTCCGACCGACAAGAACGGGCAGCTCTGGGTGCATTATGCCCGCCAGGATCCTTCGATCTACGTCTCCGCCGCCGACGTGCTCGACAACACCGTGCCGCCCGCCAGGATCGCCGGCAAGCTCGTGCTGGTCGGCACTTCTGCGGTCGGCCTGAACGACATCAAGACCACACCGGTCTCCCGGGCCATGCCGGGGGTCGAGGTCCATGCCCAGGTGCTGGAGAGCGTCTTGAGCGGCGCGGTGATCTCGCAGCCGAATTACGCGCTCGGCGTCGAGCTGCTCGCCGCGCTCATCATTGGCCTGCTCGTCATCATCTTCACGCCGAATCTCGGGCCGGTGCGACTGGTGCTGGCGGGGGCGTCGTTCGCCGCCATCCTGGTCGGCGTGTCCTGGTTCTTCTACGCCCAGTACCGCTTCCTCATCGACTTCACCTACCCGCTGCTCTCGACCACCGCGGTCTATCTGACGCTGATCTTCGCGAGCTTCGTGCGCGAGCAGCGCCAACGCAAGGAGATCCGCGGCATCTTCGCGCAATACATGTCGCCTGTGCTGGTCGAGCAGATGGCGCAATCACCGGACAAGGTCGTGCTCGGCGGTGAGGAGCGCGAGATGACCATCATGTTCTCCGACGTGCGCGGCTTCACCACGATCTCGGAGAGCTACAAGCACGATCCGCAAGGCCTGATCGAGCTGATGAACCGCTTCCTGACGCCGCTCACCGACGTGATCATCGAAGAAAAGGGCTACGTCGACAAATATATGGGCGACGCGATCATGGCGTTCTGGAACGCGCCGCTCGACGATACCGAGCATGAGGTCAACGCCTGCGAGGCTGCGATCCAGATGCTGGAGCGGATCGACGTGGTCAACAGGGAGCGTGAGCAGGAGGCGGCCGACGGCGGCCATGTCTACATCCCGCTCAATGTCGGCATAGGCCTCAACACCGGCATCGGCGTTGTCGGCAACATGGGTTCCGACCTCAAGAAGAACTATTCGGTGCTCGGCGACAGCGTGAACCTCGCATCGCGCCTGGAAGGGCAGACCAAGGAATACGGCTTCCCGATCATCGTGGGATCCAGGACCGCGCTTGCCGCCAAGGAAAAGTTCGCGATCCTCGAGCTCGACTTCATCATGGTCAAGGGCAAGAGCGAGCCGGAGGTGATTTACGCCATCGCCGGCCGCGAGGACGTGATGCATTCCGGCGCCTTCCAGCGCCTGCGCAACATCACCATCGAGATGCTCGGCTGCTACCGCGGCCGCGACTGGCAGGGCGCGCTGGATGCGATCGAACGCGGCCGCAGAAGCGAGGACGCGGACACGCTGGAGAAGCTGTTCAGGCTCTACGAGGCGCGCATCAAGGATTTCCAGGTCAATCCGCCGCCGGAGAACTGGACCGGAGCGTACGCGCTGCTGACGAAGTAGGCGGTCTGTAGGGTGGGTTAGGCTTGCAAATGCGCGAAGCGCATCTGCAAGCCGTAACCCACCAACTTTGGTTTCCACAGCGACAAACCAGTGGTGGGTTACGCCTTCGGCTAACCCACCCTACGACAGTGGAGCTTGACGCGCAGCTTCGCCTCACTCCATTCCGATCGTCGTCAGGTCCTGGAACCAGTGCTGGGCCTGCACGAACTGCTTCACCTTCGGCGACAGCGCGTGCGGGTTGGTGTCGTGGACGACCCAGACCAGCGTGGCATCGTCCACGATCAGCGCATGCGCCTGCGCCAGCAGCTCGTCCTGCTTGGTGCTGTCGAATGTCTGCTTCGCTTCGTCGATCAGCGCGTCGACTTTCGGGTTCTTGTAGCCGCCCCAGTTGACGCCGACGGGTGCGATCTGGCCGGAATGGAAGAAGCGGACGATGGCGTAGAGCGGGTCGGAGGTGACGTAGGCGATGTTGTTGGCGGTGATGCCGGCGTTCATCTCGTCGGCCGCGCCCTTGCGCCAATGCGTATAGAGCGTCTCGAGCTCGACCACCTTGAAGTCGATCTCGATACCGATCTCCTTGAAGCTCTGCTGCAGGAATTCGTTCATCGGCAGCGACAGCATCTGGCCGGTGCCGCCCTGCGCGATGATGAAGGTGGTCTTCAGCGGCTTCGCCTTGGAGTAGCCGGCCTCCTCGACCAGCTTCCTGGCGGCGGCGAGATCGTATTTCAGCTCGAAGCTCGGCTTGCCGAACCACGGGCTGGACGGATCGACCTGGCCTTTCGCGGGCTTGGCGAGGCCATTCATCAAGCCGACCACGGCATCGCGGTCGATCGCGAGGTTCAGCGCCTTGCGCAGGCGGATGTCGGTCCAGGGCGAGCCGGGCAGCACGCTCAGATGATAATTCCAGACATGCGGCGTGACGTTGTCGACGATCTTCATGCCGGCTGCCTTGAGCTGCGGCACGGCGTCCGGCGCCGGCGTCTCGATCAAATCGACCTGTCCCGCCAGCAGCGCGTTGGTGCGCGTCAGCGCTTCCGGCATCGGCACCAGCACGATCTTGTCGGCCTTGGGAATACGCTTCTTGTTCCAGTAATCCGGGTTCTTCGTAAGCTCGGCGAGCTCGCGCGGCACCAGTTTCGTCAGCTTGAACGGGCCGGTGCCGGAGGGCTGGCTGGCGAACTTGTCCCAATCCTTGCCGAGCTTTTCGTATTGCGCCGGGCTCGACACCAGGAACCACAGCATCTGATAGGGAAAGAAGGAATCGACCGTCTTGGTGGTGATCTCCACCGTGGAATCGTCGATCTTGGCGTAGCTCGCGACCGAGGGGAGGCGGGTCTTCACCTGCGCGCTCTGCCGCTTGTCGAATTGTGGCGCCTTGTCGTTGAGCACCTTGTCCAGATTCCAGATCACCGCGTCGGCGTTGAACTCGCTGCCGTCGTGAAACTTGACGCCCTTGCGCAACGTGAAGCGCCATTTGGTCTTGTCGTTGTCGTCCACCTTCCACTCGGTCGCGAGCCCCGGCACCAGCTTGCCGGGGCGATCCGCGACGTCCATCTCCCAGGCGACCAGCGGATCGTAGATCGTGTAGGCCGTGAACTGATAGGCGCCGGCGCCGCGATCGGGCTGGCCCGTGGTCAGCGGGATGTCCGCCATCGAGATTCCGTAACGCACCACTGTTTCGGCGCGCGCCGAGATTGCGGATAACGCCAGCGCAAGCACGGCGAGACAAGTCGATAGACGAATACGCATGGCCCAAAGCTCCCAGGAGATTTCGGGGCCAAACGTGCAATCTTGATGCCAGAATAGGCAGTGCGACGACTTTGCCTCCGTGTGATCACAAGGACTTGTCGCCGCAGGGGCAATTTGCAGAAAATGTTTCTCCTTGGCATAGCCATTGCATACGATTGCATCAAAATTAATCATCGAAAGCCGGAAAAGGACTGAGGCGATGCTTATCAAGAAGAACAAGACCCGCGCGGCGCTGATTGCGCTGCTCGCACTCGGCAGCGCGGCCGCATGGCCGCGTGTCGCCAGTGCGGAGACCGTGCTGCGCATCGGCATGACCGCTGCCGATATTCCGCGCACCCTGGGCCAGCCCGATCAGGGGTTTGAGGGCAACCGCTTCACCGGCCTCACCATGTACGATGCGCTCACCGGATGGGACCTGTCATCTGCCGACAAGGCGAGCGTGGTGATTCCAGGCCTTGCCACCGAGTGGAAGGTCGACGATGCCGATAAGACCAAATGGATCTTCAAGCTGCGCCCCGGCGTCACCTTCCACGACGGCTCGCCGTTCAACGCCGACGCC
The DNA here is from genome assembly GCF_006658625.1 of Bradyrhizobium sp. UNPF46. Taxonomy (NCBI): domain Bacteria; kingdom Pseudomonadati; phylum Pseudomonadota; class Alphaproteobacteria; order Hyphomicrobiales; family Nitrobacteraceae; genus Bradyrhizobium; species Bradyrhizobium sp. UNPF46. The sequence continues at coordinate 189,217 of NZ_LFJB01000026.1, read as the reverse complement.
GTGGTGTGGAACGTCGACAAGGTCTTGAAGCAGGACGCGCCGCAGTTCGACGCCAGCCAGGTCGGCGTTACGGCCTCGCGCATGCCGACGCTGGCGTCCGCGAAGAAGATCGACGACATGACGGTCGAGCTCACCACCAAGGAGCCCGACAGCTTCCTGCCGATCAACCTCACCAATCTCTTCATGGCGAGCCCGGCGAAGTGGCAGCATTTCTACGACAAGGCGGAAGGTGCTGACGCCAAGGCGAAATCGCAGGCGGCATGGACGGCGTTCGCCAAGGACGCCGCCGGTACCGGTCCGTGGAAGATGGCGAGCTTCACGCCGCGCGAGCGGCTCGAGCTCGTGAAGAACGCGAATTATTGGGACAAGGCGCGCGTGCCCAAGATCGACAAGATGGTGCTGCTGCCGATGCCGGAGGCGAACGCCCGCACCGCGGCACTGCTCTCGGGGCAGGTCGATTGGGTCGAGGCGCCGGCGCCGGACGCGCTGCCCGAGCTCAAGCAGCGCGGCTTCAAGCTCTACGCCAACGAGCAGCCGCACGTCTGGCCCTGGCAGTTCTCGCGCGTCGAGGGCTCGCCCTGGAACGACATCCGCGTCCGCAAGGCCGCGAACCTCTGCATCGATCGTGAAGGCCTCAGGGACGGGCTGCTCGCCGGTTTGATGGTGCCCGCGACCGGCACATTCGAGCCCGGCCATCCCTGGCGCGGCAATCCCACCTTCCAGATCAAGTACGACAAGGCGGCCGCACAAAAGCTGATGCAGGAGGCCGGCTTCGGTCCCAACAAGAAGCTGACGGTGAAGACCCAGACGTCGGCATCCGGTTCGGGCCAGATGCAGCCGCTGGCGATGAACGAGTATCTGCAGCAGGCGCTGGCCGAATGCTATTTCGACGTGAAGCTCGACGTCATCGAGTGGAACACTCTGTTCACGAACTGGCGCCGCGGCGCCAAGGACCCCTCGGCCAACGGCTCGAATGCGACCAACGTCACCTATGCGGCGATGGACCCGTTCTTCGCGCTGGTGCGCTTCCTGCAATCGGGCATGGCGCCACCGGTCTCGAACAATTGGGGCTTCATCAACAATCCCAAGTTCGACGAGCTGGTGAAGAAGGCGCGCCAGACCTTCGATCCCGCCGCGCGCGACGCCGCGCTTGCCGAGCTGCACGCGGCCTCCGTCGACGATGCCGCCTTCCTCTACGTCGCCCACGACGTCGGCCCGCGTGCGATGAGCCCAAAGGTGACGGGCGTGGTGCAGCCGAAGAGCTGGTTCATCGACTTCTCGCCGGTGTCGATGACGCCGTGAGGTGAGCACGCTGGCAGGGCTCCCCTCCCCCTTGTGGGGAGGGGTCGGGGAAGGGGGTCCACACGGGCGGTCGTCGTGTGGCCACCCCTCTCCCTAACCCTCCCCCACAAGGGGGGAGGGAACCCTCGCATCTCGCGTCCCTTACTCAAGCCCACGCACCCAATCGTGCGACATCACGTCAGGTCAATCCGTGCTCGCCTATATCGCCAGACGCATCGTCTATGTCATCCCGATCGTCATCAGCGTGGCGCTGGTGTGCTTTCTGCTCGTGCACATCACGCCGGGCGATCCGCTCGTTGCCGTGCTGCCGGCCGATGCGTCGCAGGAGCTCGCGGCGCAATTGCGTGCCGCCTATGGCTTCGACCGCCCGCTGCCGGTGCAGTTCGGCCTTTGGCTGCTGCGCGCACTACATGGCGATCTCGGCAATTCCATCGCGACGGGACGCCCCGTGCTCGCCGAGGTCATGCGCGCGGTCGGCAACACCGTCACGCTGGCGATTGCCGCCGCCATCATCGGCTTCACCATGGGCATCCTGCTCGGCCTCATCGCCGGATACTTCCGCGAGACCTGGATCGACAAGGTCGCGACCTCCTTTGCCATCGCCGGCGTCTCGGTGCCGCATTACTGGCTCGGCATGGTGCTGGTCATCATCTTCTCGGTGCAGCTGAACTGGCTGCCCGCGGTCGGCGCCGGGCCCAACGGCTCCAACTCCTGGGCCTGGGACTGGGCGCATCTGCAATATCTCGTGCTGCCGGCGATCACGACCTCGGTGATCCCGATGGGCATCGTCACCCGCACCGTGCGCGCGCTCACCGGCGACATCCTCAGCCAGGATTTCGTCGAGGCATTGCGGGCAAAGGGCCTGCACGAGACCGGCGTGTTCCGCCACGTCATCAAGAACGCCGCGCCCACCGCGCTCGCGGTGATGGGGCTTCAGCTCGGCTACATGCTCGGCGGCTCGATCCTGATCGAGACCGTGTTCTCCTGGCCGGGCTCGGGCTTCCTGCTCAATTCGGCGATCTTCCAGCGCGACCTGCCGCTGCTGCAGGGCACGATCCTGATCCTGGCGCTGTTCTTCGTCTTCCTCAATCTCCTGGTCGACATCGCGCAAGCCGCGATCGATCCACGCATCAAGCGGGGCTAGCGGGATGAGCGAGCTGCCGTTGTCCGCCACCGCCGACGCCGCGCTGCAGGCCGCGCCCGCGACCAAGGCACGCGGCTATTGGGCGACCGTCGGCCGCCGCATCACGCGCGACAAGGTCAGCATGGCCTGTGCGCTGGTGCTGATCCTGATCTTCCTTTCCGCGATTCTCGCGCCGTGGCTCGGACTTGAGGATCCCTACAAGGGCTCGATGATCCGTCGCCTCCGCCACATCGGCACCGTCGGTTACCCGCTCGGCACCGACGAGCTCGGTCGCGACATGCTGGCGCGCCTGATCTATGGCGGACGGCTGTCGCTCGTCATTGGTATTTTGCCTGTGATCCTGGCCTTCTGCATCGGCACGTCGCTGGGCCTCATTGCCGGCTATGTCGGCGGCAAGCTCAACACCGCGATCATGCGCACCATCGATGTGTTCTACGCCTTCCCGTCGGTGCTGCTGGCGATCGCGATCTCCGGCGCGCTCGGGGCCGGCATCCTCAACTCCATCGTATCGCTCACGGTCGTGTTCGTGCCGCAGATCACCCGCGTCGCCGAAAGCGTCACCACGGGCGTGCGCAACATGGATTTCGTCGAGGCCGCGCGTGCTTCCGGCGCGGGTCCCTTCACCATCATGCGCGTGCACATCCTCGGCAATGTGCTGGGCGCGATCTTCGTTTATGCCACCAGTCTCATCTCGGTCTCGATGATCCTGGCTGCAGGTCTCTCCTTCCTCGGTCTCGGCACCAAGCCGCCGGAGCCGGAGTGGGGGCTGATGCTGAACACCCTGCGCACCGCGATCTACGTCAATCCATGGGTCGCCGCATTGCCGGGTGCGATGATCTTCGCGGTCTCGATCTGCTTCAATCTGCTCTCGGACGGCCTCCGTAGCGCCATGGACATCAGGAACTAGGCCATGAGCGAGAGCAACACATCCGTCGAAATGCTGGAGCCGGTCGAGGACGTCGGCGGGCTCGCGCAGCCGCTGTTGCAGGTCAACGGCCTGACCAAGCATTTTCCCGTCCGCGGCGGGCTGTTCGCGGCCAAGCGTACCGTCCGCGCCGTCGACAACGTCTCCTTCGCCGTCGCCAAGGGCGAGACCGTCGGCATCGTCGGCGAGTCCGGTTGCGGCAAGTCCACCACCGCGCGGCTGCTGATGCATCTGATGCCGCGCGATGACGGCGACATCATCTATGACGGCATGACCGTGGGGCAGTCGCTCTCCTTGCGCGAATTGCGCCGCGGCATGCAGATGGTGTTCCAGGATTCCTATGCCTCGCTCAATCCGCGCCTGACCATCGAGGAGTCCATCGCCTTCGGTCCCAAGGTCCACGGCATGGCTGACGGCGCCGCCCGGGCGCTGGCGCGCGAGCTGCTCGGCAAGGTGGGCTTGCGCCCGGAAAACTTCGCCAACCGTTATCCGCACGAGATCTCGGGCGGCCAGCGCCAACGCGTCAACATCGCCCGCGCGCTCGCACTGTCGCCGCGTCTGGTGATTCTGGACGAAGCCGTCTCCGCACTCGACAAATCCGTCGAGGCGCAGGTGCTCAATCTGCTGGCCGATCTCAAGCGCGAGTTCGGTCTCACTTATCTCTTCATCAGCCACGACCTCAACGTCGTCCGCTACATCTCGGACCGCGTGCTGGTGATGTATCTCGGCGAGGTCGTCGAGCTCGGCCCGGTCGACCAGGTCTGGGACAGCCCGGCTCATCCCTACACCCGGGCGCTGCTTGCGGCGATGCCGTCCTCCGACCCTGACAGGCGCACCGAGAAGCCGCCGATCACAGGCGATCCGCCCAATCCGATCGATCCGCCCCCGGGCTGCCGCTTCCACACCCGCTGCGCGTTTGCGGAGCCGCTCTGCGCAAATGTCGCACCAAAGCTCACTGCGCTCGATAAGATCGGCCACGAGGCGGCTTGCTACATGGCCATTCCGGGTTCTGGCCATAGCCGCGCGCCGAGGGAGAAGACCGCATGACGAGACCGACACCGAAAGAGATCAAGCCGATCGCGCAAGTCGCCGGCGTTCCCGTGGATGACGAGATCGCAACCCGCATCTCCAACTCCATCGGACCTGCGTTCGAAGGCTTTGCCGCCATCGCCGGCACGCTGCCGTTCGACCTCGAGCCCGCGCTCTATCCGATCGCGCAAGCCGCGAAGGTGTCGAAATGAGCACCGAGCCCGCATTGATGACGCTCAGCGAGGTCGCGCGTGCGATCGCAATGAAGCAGGTGTCCTCGCATGAGGTGACGCGTGCGCTGCTGCATCGCATCGCGCAGTGGCAGCCGCATCTCAACGCCTTCATGTCGATCGAGGCAGAGCCCGCGCTGAAGGCGGCCGAAGCCGCCGACGCCGAGCTTGCCAAGGGCAATGTCCGTGGCCCCCTGCACGGCGTGCCGCTCGCGCACAAGGACATGTATTACGACGCCGGCAAGGTCGCGACCTGCGGCTCGCTGATCCGCCGCGATTTCGTGCCGACCGTGACCTCGACCGCCCTGCAGCGGTTGAAGGACGCCGGCCAGGTCCGCTTGGGCACGCTGCATCTTGCCGAATTCGCCTACGGACCGACCGGGCATAACCATCATTATGGTCCGGTGCGCAATCCCTGGAACGTCGCGCATATCACCGGCGGCTCGTCGTCGGGCTCCGGCTCGGCGGTCGCGGCGCGGTTGACCTATGCGGCGCTCGGCTCGGACACCGGCGGCTCGATCCGCATGCCCGCGCATTTCTGCGGCGTCACCGGGCTGAAGACCACCTGGAGCCGCGTCAGCCGCGCCGGTGCCATGCCGCTGTCGCAATCGCTCGACACCGTCGGCCCGCTCGCGCGGACCGCCGAGGATTGCGCGCTGCTGCTGGCGCTGATGGCGGGCGCAGATCCCTTGGATTCCACCTGCAGCCACGCGCCGCTGTCAGACTACGTCGGCGCGACGAAGGGCTCGCTGAAGGGTCTGAAGATCGGCGTGCCCGCGTCCTTCTACGTCGACGATCTCGACGCTGAGGTCGCGCGCGTGCTGGACGAGACCATCGCGGTGCTCAAGCGCGAGGGCGCCGACATCGTCAAGGTCGAGCTGCCGGATCAGCGGCAATTGTCCTCGGCGAGCCAGCTCGTGCTCGCCGCGGAAGCCGCCGCCTTCCACAAGCGCTGGATGATCGAGCGCCCGCAGGATTATGGCCCGCAGGTGCTGATGCGGCTGCAGAACGGCCTCGCCGTTCCCGCCATCACCTATCTTGAGGCGATGCGCTGGCGTGGCCCGGCACTGGCTGCGCACAACGCCGCGACATCGGGCGTCGATGCGGTAATCGCGCCGGCCTCGCCGGTGCCGGCACCGACGATCGAGGAGAGCGATGTCGGCGGCGGCCCGAACGCACCGGCGCTGCTGCAGCGGCTGACGCTGTTCACCCGCCCGGTGAATTTTCTGGGCCTGCCGTCGCTCACCGTGCCCTCCGGCTTCACCAAGAGTGGTCTGCCGGTCGGCATGCAGCTGATCGGCCGCTCCTTCGATGAAGCGACCCTGCTCACCATCGGCGCGGCCTTCCAGCGCGTCACCGACTATCACGATCGATTGCCGAAATTGCCGTCATGACAAAGCTCGTCGAGATCTCAGGCCTGAACATCCGCTTCACCGGCGAGCGCACGGTCTATGCCGTGAACGACCTCAGTCTGTCGCTGGGCGACGGCGAGGTGCTGGGCCTGCTCGGCGAGTCCGGTTCGGGCAAGAGCGTGACCCTGCGGGCCTTGATGCGGCTGTTGCCGAAGAAGCGCACGCAGATATCGGGCAAGGTCAACGTCATGGGCCGCGATGTGCTCGCCATGAACGACGAGGAATTGTCGTCCTTCCGCGGCCAGACCGTCTCGATGATCTTCCAGGAGCCGGCGCTCGCGCTCGATCCGGTCTACACCATCGGCGCGCAGATTGCCGAAAGCGTGGTGCGCCATGAAGGCAAGAGCTACGCGGAGGGCAGGGCACGCGCGCTCGAAATGCTCGAGGTCGTGCGTATCCCCTCCGCAAAACGGCGGCTCGACGCCTATCCCCACGAGATGTCGGGCGGCATGCGCCAACGCGCGATGATCGCGCTGGCGCTCGCCTGCCGGCCCAAAATCCTGCTGGCGGACGAGCCGACCACGGCGCTCGATGCCACCGTGCAGATCCAGATCCTGCTCTTGCTGCGCGAGCTGCAGCGCGAGTTCGGCATGTCCGTGATCTTCGTCACCCACGACATTGGTGTGGCGATCGAGATCTGCGACCGCGTCGCGGTGATGTATGCCGGTCAGATCGTGGAGCAGGGCACGCTGCGCGATATCGTTCGCTCGCCGGTGCATCCCTATGCCAAGGGCCTGCTCGCCTCGACTATTCATGGCGCCAAGCGCGGGCAGCGGCTCGAGACCATCCCCGGCACCCCGCCCTCGCTGGCGGAAAAGCCCCACAACTGCTCCTTCGCCCCACGCTGTTCGGTGGCGCAGCCCCGCTGCCTGGAGCAATTGCCTGCCAATGTGGAGGTCGGGCCGGGCCGGGCGGCGCGATGTGTGCTGGCGGAGCAGGTGGCGGCGCTGTCATAATATTTGAATGGCGCTTTTGCTGCGCTCCTTCCCTTGAAATTCCTCTGCGGCAACACCGAGTTGTCACAGTTCTCCGGGACTGCGGGCCAAAGCCGCCTCTACTTTGCATGGGGTTGTTTTCGACATTTTTGTCGGGGCCGGCAGAGGCGAATAGCATTCAGACCCCATTCATCCCGGTTCCCGTCCCATGCGGACGTTCATGGAGAGGGACCAGACGTATGTACATTTCCAACGAAGGCCTGCTCGTGATCCTGTTCGTCGGCCTGGTCGCCGGCTGGCTCGCCGGCAAGGTGGTGCGCGGAACAGGGTTCGGGATCATCGGCGACATCGTGGTCGGCATCGCCGGCGCGTTTGTGGCCAGCTTCCTGTTCCCAAAGCTCGGTATTCGCATCGGCACCGGGCTCGTGTCCGAGATCGTCTATTCCGCCATCGGCGCCGTCATTCTGCTCTTGGTGGTGCGGCTGGTGCGGGGCGGCGGCCGGTTCTAGCAACTGCCCGGTTCGATCGATCGGAGACTGGCCGCCTCTCCGGAGCTGGGGGAGGGGCGGGGATCTCTGCACCAAAAAGCCGCAAAGACTGTGAAATACCGGACTTGCGTGCGAGGCCTTCGGAGGTAGATGTGGCCCATCAGGGTTTGGGATGGACCCGGCCCGCGTTGGACGCCGCGCCAACATGATGTTAATTCGGGGCGCGTACCCTGAATTAACAGTGAAATCAGGGGCTTTGGCCCCCACCTGAAAGAGATCACACTGATGGCAGCCGGTCCTGGCGTCCGCCGTTCAGAGCTCGGTGACGCCTTGCGCGCTTGTCGCACCGCGTTCATCGGCGTTGGCTTGATGAGCTGCATGATCAACCTGCTCTATCTGACCGGGTCGATCTTCATGCTGGAGGTCTACGATCGGGTGCTGCCGAGCCGCAGCGTCCCAACCCTGGTCGGCCTGATCATCCTCGCCAGTTTCCTCTATATGGCGCAGGGCGTGCTCGACATGATCCGCAACCGGATCCTGGGTCGGATCGGCACCGCGCTGGACGAGGCCCTCAACAAGCGCGTGTTCGACACCATCGTCCGCCTGCCGCTGCTGGTCGGCAGCCGCAACGAGGGGCTGCAGCCGCTGCGCGATCTCGACAATGTCCGCTCCTTCCTCGGCGGCATGGGCCCGAGCGCGTTCTTCGATCTGCCCTGGCTGCCGCTGTATCTCGCCATCTGCTTCGCCTTCCATGTCATGATCGGCGTCACCGCACTGGTCGGCGCCATCATCCTGGTCGGCCTGACGCTGGTCACCGAATTCATGTCCCGCCAGCCGGCGAAGGAGGCGATGGGCCTTGCCGCCCAGCGCAACGATCTCGCCCAGTCGAGCCGCCGCAATGCCGAAGTCATGGTGGCGATGGGCATGACCGGCCGGATGAACGCGCGCTGGAGCGAGGCCAACGAAAAATATCTCGCCGGCAATCAGCGCGCGAGCGACGTCGCCGGCGGTCTCGGTGCGGTCGCCAAGGTGCTGCGCATGATGCTGCAATCGGCCGTGCTCGCGGTCGGCGCCTATCTCGTCATCCACCAGGAAGCGACCGCCGGCATCATCATCGCCGGCTCGATCCTCTCCGCCCGCGCGCTGGCGCCGGTCGATCTCGCCATTGCGCACTGGAAATCCTTCGTCGCGGCGCGCCAGAGCTGGCACCGCCTCACCCGCCTGCTGGAGCAGATGCCGGCGCAGACGATGCCGACCCAGTTGCAGGCGCCCACCAGCCGGCTCTCGGTCGAAGGCGTCGCCATGGTGCCCCCGGGCGACCAGCGCCTCATCGTTCAGGACATCACCTTTGCGCTCGCCGCGGGCAACGGCCTCGGCGTGATCGGCCCGAGCGGTTCCGGCAAGTCGTCGCTGATCCGCGCGCTGGTCGGCGTCTGGCAGCCGGTGCGCGGCAAGGTGCGGCTCGACGGCGCGGCGCTCGATCAATGGTCGTCCGACATGCTCGGCCGGCACATCGGCTATCTGCCGCAGGACGTCGAATTGTTCGGCGGCACCATCGCGCAGAACATCAGCCGGTTCGATCCCGAGGCGACGTCCGAGGCCATCATCGCCGCGGCGAAGGAAGCCGGCGTGCACGAGATGATCATCAAGATGCGCGAGGGCTACAACACGCAAGTCGGCGAGCAGGGCACCGCGCTCTCCGCCGGCCAGGCGCAGCGCGTGGCGCTGGCGCGCGCGCTCTATGGCAACCCCTTCCTGATCGTGCTCGACGAACCCAACTCCAACCTCGACACCGAAGGCGACGAGGCGCTGACCCGCGCCGTCCGCGCCGCGCGCGAGCGCGGCGCCATCGTCGTCGTGGTGGCGCACCGCCCGATCGGCGTCGAGGCGGTCGACCAGGTGCTGGTGCTGCGCGACGGCCGCATGCAGGCGTTCGGCCCGAAGGAGCAGGTGCTCGCCCAGGTGCTGCAGCCGCGCGTGACCCCGCCGGCTCCGATCAAGATCGTCAGCGAAGGCGGAGTGGCCAAGCCATGAGTACAAAGCCATGAGTACGATGGCCATCGGCGGCGCGAAGCCGGCCGCGAAGAAGACCGTGCGCGAGTCCATCAGGTTCCACCTCCTGCTCGGACTTGGCATCGTGCTCGTGCTGGTCGTCGGTCTCGGCGGCTGGGCCTCGACCGTGCTGATCTCGGGCGCGCTGATCGCGCCCGGCCAGATCGTGGTCGAATCCAACGTCAAGAAGGTGCAGCATCCGACTGGCGGCGTGGTCGGCGAGGTGCGCGCCCGCGACGGCGACCTGGTCAAGGCCGGCGACATCGTGGTGCGGCTCGACGACACGGTGACCAAGGCGAACCTTGCCATCGTCACCAAGAATCTCGACGCCGCGCAGGCGCGTGCGGCGCGCCTGCAGGCCGAGCAGCGTGGTGTCGACAGGATCGAATTTCCGCAAGCCCTGCTCGATCGCGCCAATGATCCCGACGTCAAGCTGCTGCTGTCCGCCGAGACCAAGCTGTTCGACGTCCGCGTCAACGGCCGCACCGGACAGAAGGCCCAGCTTCGCGAGCGCATCACCCAGCTCAACGAGGAGATCGCGGGTCTCAGCGCCCAGGAGAAGGCCAAGGATCAGGAGATTGCGCTGGTGCAGAACGAGCTCACCGGCGTGCGCGAGCTCTACGACAAGCGTCTGGTGCAGATCTCGCGGCTGACCCAGCTCGAGCGCGACTCCGCACGTCTCAACGGCGAGCGCGCGCAGTACATCGCCTCGCGTGCCCAGGCCAAGGGCAAGATCACCGAGACCGAGCTCCAGATCATCCAGGTCGACAAGGACGTGGTGAGCGAGGTCTCCAAGGATCTGCGCGAGACCAACGACAAGATCGGCGAGCTGATCGAGCGCAAGGTCGCCGCCGAAGACCAGCTCCGCCGCATCGACATCCGCGCGCCGCAGGACGGCATGGTGTTGCAATCCAACGTGCACACTGTCGGCGGCGTTGTGACCGCCGGCGACGCGCTGATGCTGATCGTGCCGCAGGCCGACGATCTCCAGGTCGAGGCCAAGGTCAATCCGGTCGACATCGACAAGCTTCAGATCGGCCAGAAGACGCTGCTGCGCCTCTCCGCGTTCAACCAGCGCACCACGCCCGAGCTGAACGGCCTCGTCAGCCGCGTCTCCCCCGACGTCACCACCGACCAGCGCACCGGCCAGAGCTACTACACCATCCGCGTCTCGATGCCGGCCGAAGAGATCGCCCGCCTCGGCGACGTCAAGATGATTCCCGGCATGCCCGTGGAAGCCTTCGTCCAGACCGGCGACCGCACCATGCTGTCGTATCTGATGAAGCCGCTGCACGACCAGCTGATGCGCGCATTCCGGGAGAAGTGACGCGCGAAAGCGCGTCATCCCGGAGCGCGCTTAGCGCGCATCCGGGATCCCGTGCCGCAAATTCGCTCTCGTAAGGTGGGCAAAGGCGCAAAGCGCCGTGCCCACGATCTTTCTCCGATACGACGAGATGGTGGGCACGCTTCGCTTTGCCCACCCTACGGCACCGCCTTCTTTGCTATAGTTCGACTCAGAGCTCCAAATAGCCCGGCGGTCGAACATGCAATCTCCCCCCTCCATCGCCACCAAATCCTTCTCCGACGCGTCCCTCGCCGTCGCGCGGCTCGAAGAGATCTACGAGCGCAACACGAAATTCCTGCGCGAACGGTTCGAAGCCTATGTCGGCGGCGAGGCGATCACCACGCGGGTGCGCGCCTATTATCCCTTCGTGCGCATCACGACTGCGACGCATGCGCGGCTGGATTCGCGGCTCGCCTACGGCTTCGTCGCCGGGCCCGGCGTGCACGAGACCAGCGTGACGCGGCCGGATCTGTTCCGCAGCTATCTCACCGAGCAGATCGGCCTCCTGATCCAGAATCACGGCGTGCCTGTCGAGATCGGCGAATCCGCCGAGCCGATCCCGATCCACTTCGCCTATCGTCGCGACATCAACATCGAGGCTGCCATCACCACCAGCGAGAACTCGCCCGTGGCGCGGTCGCTGCGCGACGCCTTCGACGTGCCGGATCTTGCCACCATGGACGATTCGATTGCGGACGGCACCTTCGAGCTCCAGAGGGGCGCCCCCGAGCCGCTGTCGCTGTTCCGCGCCGCCCGCGTCGATTACTCGCTGCGCCGGCTCTATCACTACACCGGCACGGATCCCGAGCATTTCCAGAACTTCGTGATCTTCACCAACTACCAGTTCTATGTCGACGCATTCGCGCAAGCGTGCCAGCAGCGGCTTCAGTCCGGCGAGGCCGGTCTCGAAGCCTTCGTCGCGCCCGGCAACGTCATCACGCACAGCGGCGGCGCGACGAGCGGGGACGCGCCTTCACGCATGCCGCAGATGCCGGCCTTCCATCTGGTCGCGCCGGGCTACCGCGGCATCACGCTGATCAACATCGGAACCGGCCCCTCCAACGCGCGCAATGTCACCGACCACGTCGCCGTGCTGCGCCCGCATGCCTGGCTGATGCTCGGCCACTGCGCAGGCCTGCGCAACACGCAGCGGCTCGGCGACTACGTGCTCGCCCACGGCTATGTGCGCGAGGACCACGTGCTCGACCGTGAATTGCCGTTGTGGGTGCCGATTCCGGCGCTCGCCGAGATGCAGGTTGCGCTCGAAGAGGCAGTCGAGGACGTCACCGGCCTCGAAGGTTTCGAGCTCAAGCGCCTGATGCGCACGGGCACGGTGGCGAGCGTCGACAACCGCAATTGGGAGATTTCCGGCCCCGAGGCGATCCGCCGGCTGTCGCAGTCGCGTGCCGTCGCGCTCGACATGGAATCAGCCGCGATCGCCGCCAACGGCTATCGCTTCCGCGTGCCCTACGGCACACTGCTCTGCGTCTCCGACAAGCCGCTGCACGGCGAGATCAAGCTCGCCGGCATGGCCAGCGAATTCTACCGCCGCCGCGTCGGCCAGCATCTCGAGATCGGCCTGAAGGCGCTGGAGCGGCTCAAGCAGCAGGAATCGGAGCGGCTGCATTCGAGAAAGCTCCGCAGTTTTGCCGAAGTCGCGTTCCAGTAGGGCGAAGCGGCAGCTTTGCCGCTGACAAGCCGGACGATTTTCAGCATTGTCCGGCGCGGGGCTCGACTGGGACGACTTGATGCCGCTGACGCGCGACAGGATCATCGGCCATGACCTCGAACGGCTGGCCTTTCGCTTCACCATGCTCAATGACGACGAGGTCGTGCAGTGCCAGATCAGCGACGCTGCGATGGACGAGCTCGCGGGGATGCAGGGCACCGAAAGCAGCGCGCGGCAGGCGCAGTTCCTGTCGCTGCGCGAGACCATCGAGCGGATCGCGTCGGAGATCTATGACGAGGCGCCGCGGGTGCAGGGCTATGTGGTGCGGATTTTCATGCGGCATCTGGGGCGGTGAGATTGAAATGGGCCGCGAGCCCAAATTCTCCCCGTCACCCTGAGGTGGCCGCTTCTTCAGCGGCCCTCGAAGGGCGACGGCCCGCTGCACCTCGGCCGTTCATCCTTCGAGGCTCTCCACGTGGCGCGTTGCGCCACGTGTCTCGCACCTCAGGATGACGGTATTGAAAGCGTGATCGCTGCGAGGGATACCACCATCACCCCTCCAGCTTCCTCAACAACAACCTCAGCGCCGTCGCCGCAAACACCTGCATGTTCGCGAACCGCTCGTTTTCACCCGTCTCCAGCGTCATCACCTCCGTCACAGGTCCGCTCACCGCCATGCAGCTGTGGCCGGCGGCGTCGCCGTAGCGGTTGCCGGTGGGGCCGGCGGCGCCGGTCTCGGACAGGCCCCAGTCGCCGCCAAAGCGCGTTCGCATCCGTTCGGCCAGCAGTTGGGCGTAGGGCTCCGACGAGGAGCGAAAGCCCTTCATTTCTTCGTCCGAAATATCCATCAGCACGCGCCTGGCATCGCGGGTGTAGACCACCGCGCCGCCGAGGAAGTAGGCGGAGGCGCCGGGCACCGCGAGCAGGCTGGCCGCGATCAGGCCTCCGGTGGAGGATTCCGCCACCGCAATGGTCTGTTTGCGCGCGATCAGTTGGGCGGCGACCAGTTCCGCAATGCCGACGAGCTCCTTCATCCCTTGATCCTCCCATGCCTCGCAACCGAGCTGCGCCTTCCTAGCATATGCCAATCGCCTTGGCCGAGTTGCGGACGACGGGCAGGCCTGCTTGAATGGCAGGCGCAAGACAGCGCGGTGAAGCGCTGCGCAAAGTAACGTCACGAGGAAACGCAACGAGGAGACGTGATGGCGTCCCTGATCGCCGGCGGCATCGATTGCGACGTGCATCCGGCCGTGCCGCATCTGACCAGCCTGCTGCCGTACCTGAACGATTATTGGCGCGATCAGGTGACGACGCGCGGCATGGTTGATCTCGTCTCGCAGTCCTATCCGCAGAATTCGCCGATCACGGCGCGTCCGGATTGGCGCCCCGAGACCGGCAAGCCCGGCGAGAGCCTTGCGGACATGCAGCGCCACGTGCTCGATCCCTTTCAGCTCGGCCACGCCATCTGCAACCCGCTCTACGGCGTGCAGATGGTGTTTTCGGAAGACATGCAGGCCGCCTTCTGCCGCGCGCTGAACGAATGGCTGGCGAAGGAATGGCTCGATCGTGACGCGCGGCTGCGCGGTTCGATCGTGATCCCGACGCAGAGCGTCGAGAAAGCTGTCGCCGAGATCGAGCGCTGCGCGCAGGACAAGCGCTTCGTTCAGGTGCTGATGCTGGTCATGGGCGACACGCCGCTCGGCAAGCGCGCGCTGTGGCCGATCTATGAAGCCGCGGAACGGCTGGAACTTCCGATCGGTATCCACGCCGGTTCCGCCTATCACAATCCGCCGACCGCGGTGGGGTGGGGGTCCTACCACATCGAGGATTATGTCGGTCAGGCCCAGGCATTCCAGACCCAGCTCACCAGCCTGATCGTCGAGGGCGTATTCGCCAAATATCCTGGGCTGAAGATGGTGATGCTGGAGTCCGGCGTCTCCTGGATCTCGCCCTATCTCTGGCGCCTGCACAAGTTCTGGCGCGGGGTGCGGATGGAGACGCCGTGGGTCGATCGCGCGCCACTGGATATTGTGCGCAGCAACATCCGCTTCTCGTTACAGCCATTTGATGCGCCGCCAGACGAGGCGACATTAAATCGCCTGTTTGATCATATGCAGTCCGACGAATTGGTCCTATTCTCCACGGACTATCCGCACTGGCAGTTCGACGGCCAGGACGCGCTGCCCGACGGTCTGTCCCCCGATCTCGTGCGCAAGATCATGATCGACAATCCGCATGCGACCTATCCCCGCCTGAAATGAGCCCGCTGCCAAAGGAGGCAAGGCGATGAATATCCAGTTCCGCGAGAACCAAGAAGCCGCTTCCCCACTGGCCGTCAAAACCGCGATCGCGGACTGCGACATCCATCCGGCACGCGCCACCCGCACCGAACTCTATCCCTACCTCGCCAAACGCTGGCAGCATCATCTCGAAGTTTATGGGGTCCATGCCTATCAGGGCATGATGGAAGGACCGCCTTACCCAAAGGCGCAGCCCAATGCGTCGCGGCGGGATGCTTATCCGCCGGAAGGCGGCCCGCAGGGCTCCTCCCTCTCCTTCATGCAGAAGCAGCTGCTCGATCCCAACAACGTGCAGCTGGGCGTGCTCAATCCGCTGGGCACCGGGCAGGGCATCCGCAATCACGAGCTGTCGGCGGCGCTATGCTCGGCGATCAACGACTGGCAGATCGACAAATGGACCAGCAGGGACAAGCGGCTGAAGGCATCCATCGTCGTCGGCAACGAGGACGGCCTCTCGGCCGCCGCCGAAATCCGCGAGCGTGTCGGCGACAGGAATTTCGTCCAGGTGCTGTTGCTCAGCCGCAATGTCGAGCCGCTCGGCCAGCGCCGCTATTGGCCGATCTATCAGGCCGCGGAGGAAGCCGGCCTTCCCGTCGGCGTCCACGCCTTCGGCTTCGGCGGCAACCCGATCACGCCGTCGGGCTGGCCGTCCTATTACATCGAGGAGATGGTGGGGCACTCGCAATGCCAGCAATCGGCGCTGGCGAGCCTCGTGCTGGAGGGCGTGTTCGAGCGCTTCCCGAAACTGAAGATGGTGATGATCGAGGCCGGCTTCGGCTGGGCGCCGTCGCTGGCGTGGCGGCTCGACAAGGTTTGGCAGCGGCTGCGCAGCGAGGTGCCGCACGTCAAACGACCGCCGTCGGAATACATCCGCGAGCAGGTGTGGTGGACCACGCAGCCGATGGAGGATCCTGAAAGGCGCGAGGATCTGTTCGACGTCATCAACTGGATCGGCTGGGACCGCCTCCTGTTCGCGACCGACTATCCGCATTGGGACTATGACGAGCCGTCGCGCGTCTTGCCGGCCGGCGTCAGCGAGGCCAATCGCGAGGCGTTCTATCTCGGCAATGCCAAGAAGCTGTATGGCGTTTCCTGATGGCGAGACACGTGATTGCGCCGGTCGACGAGCTTCCGCCCGGCACGCGAAAATTCCTGGAGATTGACGGCCGGCCGATCGCGATCTTCAACATCAAGGGCGAATATTTCGGCCTGATGAACCGCTGCCCGCACCAGGGCGCGGCTTTGTGCGAGGGGCCGCTGATCGGGCTCGCGCAGTCGAGCGAGCCCGGCGAGATCGAATATACGAAACACGGCGAGATCATCCGCTGCCCCTGGCACGGATGGGAGTTCGACATCCGCACCGGCCAGTCCTATTGCGACCCCCGCCGTTTCCGCGTGAAGGCCTATCCGGCCCATGTCGAGCCCGGCGCCAGCGTGGTGAAAGGGCCTTATGTCGCCGAGACTGTTCCGGTGAGCGTCGAGAGCGACTACGTGGTGGTGGAGCTGTAGTCTCACTGCGCGGGAGCTGCGCTCCCTCGCCCCGTTCTTACGGGGAGAGGGGTGGGGTGAGGGGCCTCTCTCCGCACGCGAGATTGCCGATGGACCTGTACCCCCTCACCCGGAATCCGCGCTTCGCGCGCATTCCGACCTCTCCCCGCAAGCGGGGAGAGGTGAAGACAAACCATTAATGCCCCGCAACCGGCTCCGGCACCGCATCATACGTCGGCACCGCCTTGCCGCCGCCGCGATACACGGTCGAAGCCGCGATGATGCCGAGCAGGGCGGCGAGCATCAGCCAGAAGCCGGGCGAGGCCTTGTCGCCGGTGCGCTCGATCAGCCAGGTCGAGGCGAACGGCGTGAAAGTGCCGAACAGGGCGGCGGCGAGCGCAAACGCAAGCGAGAAGCAGGTGGTGCGCACATGCGCCGGCACGATCTCGACCAGCGCGCCGAGCATGGTGCCGCTATAGACGCCGAAATAGAACGAGAACATCATCTCGACCGCGAGCAGCTTGCCGAAGGTCGGCGCCGCCACCAGCCAGTGCAGCGCCGGATAGGCGGTCGCCAGCGACAGGCAGGCGATGGTGATCAGCACCGGCTTGCGGCCGATGCGGTCGGACAGCGCGCCGCCGACCGGATTCCAGAAGAAGTTGGTGACGGCGACGAGCAGCGTCACCAGCAGCGCATCCTGCGTCGACAGCTTCAGCACGGTCTTGCCGAAGGTCGGCGTGTACACCGTGACGAAGTAGAACGTCGTCGTGGTCAGGATCGCGATCATCATGCCGAGCAGCACGATGCGCCAGTTGGCGAGCGCGGAGGCGAACACTTCGCTGGCGGTCGGATGCTTTTTCATGGCGAGGAAGGCCGGCGTTTCCTCCAGCGTCCGTCGCAGGACGAAGATCAAGGGAGTGATCAGGCAGCCGACGAAGAAGGGAATGCGCCAGCCCCAGGCGGCGACGGTGTCGGCCGGCATCACCTCGGACAGGAGGTAGCCGAGGATCGAGGCCACGAAGATCGCGACCTGCTGGCTCGACGACTGGAACGAGGTGTAGAAGCCGCGGTTGCCGGGCGTCGAGATCTCCGCGAGATACACCGACACGCCGCCGAGCTCGACGCCGGCGGAGAAGCCTTGCAGCAGGCGGCCGATCAGCACGATAACGGGCGCGGCGATGCCGATGGTCGCATAGCTCGGACAGAACGCGATGACGACGGTGCCGATAGCCATGATCCCGAGCGTGACGATCAGGCCCTGGCGGCGGCCGATGCGGTCGATGTAAGCCCCGAGCACGATCGCACCGACGGGCCGCATCAGGGCGCCGAGCCAGAACACGCCGAACGTGTTGAGCAGCGACGCCGTCTCGTTGGTCGAGGGGAAGAACGCCTTGCCTATCGCGGCGGCATAGAAGCCGAACAGGAAGAAGTCGAACTGCTCGAGGAAATTGCCGCTCGTGGCGCGCAGGATCGCGCCGATGCGCGACTTGATGGCGGGCGGATTGGTTGATGTGGCTGGTCCAGCCATGGCGTTGCTCCCTTGGATAGGCGTGGCCGGACCGGGACATCATCTCACGGCAAGGCGACAGAGGCTGCGACAATCTGTCCTACCCCTTCCCGCGCGAGACGGGGCGAGTCAATCCGTTTTGCGGAGGAAGCTGCTGATTTTTCAGGTCTTATTTTGCGTTGCAGCAATCAGCCATTGGCGGAACGCGGTCAGCTTCGGTGCATCGCGGCGCCCCTCCGGCGCAACCAGGTAGAAGCCGGCGTCGGCCGGCAGCGCAATCTTGAAGGGCACGACGAGCCGGCCCTTGGCGATGTCGTCCTGGACGTAGGAGGTGCGCCCCATCGCGACGCCGATGCCGTCGATCGCGGCCTGGATGGTCATGAAAATCATGTCGAAGGTGATGCCGGGATGCCGCGCGATATCGGCCGGCAGGCCCGCCGCGGTCAGCCAGAGCCGCCAGTCATCGCTATTGGCGTTGGACGTGTGCAGCAGCGGATGGTTTCGGAGGTCTTCAGGCCGGCGCAGCGGCTTGTCGCCGCGCAGCAGGGACGGGCTGCACACCGGAAACAGCTCGTCCGCCATCAGCCAGTCGGCGCGCAGGCCCGGCCATTGGCCGCGGCCATAGCGGATCGCCGCATCGACATTGTCGCGTTGGAAGTCGACCAGGCTGGTCGAGGTGGTGATGCGCACGTCGATGCCGGGATGCTGCTCCTGGAAATCGGTCAACCGCGGCAGCAGCCATTTCGCGGCCAGTGAGGCCAGGGTCGAGACCGTCAGCACCTTGTCGTCGTCCTTGCGCAGCAGCCGGTCGGTGGCGAGGCGCAAATCGTTGAAGGCAGCGCGCACCCCCGGGAGGTAGTCGCGCGCCTCCGGCGTCAGCGCCAGCGCGCGGTTCTGCCGGATGAACAGGCGGATGCCGAGCTCCTCCTCGAGCCTGCGGATCTGATGGCTGATCGCGGTCTGCGTCACGTTCAGCTCGCTCGCCGCCAGCGTGAAGCTGAGATGGCGCGCGGCGGCCTCAAACGCCCGCAATCCGTTCAGGGACGGCAATCTGGCAGTCATTTGGCAGCAGGATACATGACGTTATTTCATGCGAACGGGTACAAATTGTCGTTTGTCGCAGTGCAACGAGAGGCAGATATTAGCGGTCAGGTTAGCTCTAGGAGCTGAAAATGTCTACTTTGACCCACAACTCGATGACAAATCATCATGCGCCCGGCCTGATTGCGCAGGTCGGTGAGATCCTCCACGTCTGGCACGAGCGCTACCGGACCAGGCGCGAGCTCACCCAATGGACCGCGCGTGATCTCCAGGACGTCGGACTGTCCTGGAGCGACATCGCCTTCGAGGCGGACAAACCCTTCTGGCGGGCCTGATTGGCCGCCGGGCCGGCGCCGCCTGACGACAGGGGCGCCGGCGGTCCCTTTTTGTGAAGGGTTCGTGTCATGAGCGCGCTACGCCTCGAAGACCTCAAGCAATATTCGGACACGCTGCGCACCCGCGACGGCACGGCGCTCGACGTCCGCTTCGTCGAGCCGCGCGACACTGACGAGCTCCAGCACTATTTCCGCTCGCTCTCGACCCGCTCCCGCTACAACCGCTTCTTCGGCGCCATCAGCGAGCTGCCGAAAGGGCTGCTGCATGACTTCCTCGAGGTTGGCGAGCGCGATCGTTTCACCGTCGTCGCGACCATGATGGTCGACGGCTTCGAGACCATCGTCGCCGAAGCGCGCTATGCTTTGCATGCCGAAACCGCGACGTTGGAATTCGGGCTGTCGGTCGACGATCGCTGGCAGGGCCACGGCATCGCCACCGCGCTGATGAAGAATCTCGAATGCCGCGCGGCTGCGCTCGGCGCCGAGCACATGTTCGGCGACACGCTGCGCTCCAATGAGACCATGGTCTCGCTCGCGCGCAAATCCGGCTTCACCTTCGTCAATCATCCTGACGACTGGAAGCTGGTGCGTTTCGACAAGGAAATCGCAGTCGCGCCGAAAGACATCCCCTGCGCCAGCTGGCGCCTCGCCGCCCTTTCCCGTCAGGCCGATAGCCCCTCAGCCTCGGCCTGACACCACTGAGACGCCCGGCCTGGTCATCCAGCGCCGGGCGTTTTTTTGCGCTCATGCTGAATGGCGTCGCCGGCCCGGCTCTACTTGCGCGGATCAGCCGATTGTCAAACGCGCGGCCGCCCTCTAGCTTCGTGGAAAAGGTCGATCCGGCCGTTCTTTGTTCGCCAGAGACCTGGAAAACCTCTCGTCATATGCGTGTTGTCATCCTCCCGCTGTTGCTGCTGAGTCTGCTCGCCTCTCCGCGGAGGGTGGAAGCACTGGACTGCCCGATTCCGCCGGGCATCTGGTCCCAATCGGCTGCCAGTGATGAAGTCTCCGCTGAACAAAAACGCCGCAATAGCGAAGATCGCTGGAGTATCTATCGGCTTGAGCGGGCACCAATCATATTTCGCGGCCGCGTCGTTTCTGCGCGCGATCTCTCCGATATCAGCAAGACGAATATCCCAACCAGTCTGCTCATCTTCGATCACGTCGAAATCCTGAAGGGGCGCCTATTCACGGCCGCGAGAGATCGAAAAGCTTTCGTCATCAGCGAAAGATGGTGCGATGGCAGCTGCGCCGGCAGGAAAGCAACAGCAGATTGGCTGCCTGGCAAGTTTGTTGGTGTGGCGGCTTATCCTAACACGTTTGCCGATCCGTCGAAGGCGGCGGAGGCCACCACCAAACGGGTTGTCTACCGCGGCCGAATCGATGCGATGTTCGGACCATGCGATGGCGGGTTTCTAAGTGAACGGGCTCTGGAGCTTCTCGCTAATCCAGATGAAGTCGCTCGGATAAAGCGCGAAGTCGCACCGCGTCGCGCCCACTGACGCATCCCGTTATCCTGAGAGCTCGCGACCCATAGGATCACAAGCTCTCAGAGTGACGGTCGGAGGCTTGCGACGTCCCTACTTCCCCGCGAACACCGGCTTCCGCTTCTCGAGGAACGCCTGCACGGCTTCCTTGTGGTCGGCGGTCGTGGTCAGGCGCACCAGCCGCTCGGCTTCGTGGTCGCGCGCGGTCTCGAAATCGAACAACACGGCCTCGTCCAGATTGTCCTTCATGTAGCGCAGCGCGAGGCGTGGGCCTTCGGCGAGCGATTTGGCCAGCGCGAAAGCCTCGCCCTGCAGTTTGTCGTCGGGCACCACCCGATTGACGAGGCCGATTGTCTCGGCGCGCGCGGCGTCGACGCGGTCGCCGGTGAACATCAATTCGCGCGCCCGCGCGGTGCCGACGAGGCGGGTGAGCAGCCAGGCGATGCCATAATCGCCTGACAGTGCGATGCGGGCATAGCCGGTGGCGACGAAGGCCGATTGCGCGGCGATGCGGATGTCGCAGGCCATGGCGATCGCGAGCCCGGCGCCGACCGCGGGGCCGGGCAGGGCGGCGATGGTCGGCTTGCGCACCGACACCAGCGCGCCCGTCAGCAGCCGCTGCCGCTCCTGGAGATCGGCGATCCTCTCCTCCAGCGACATCTCCAGCTTCTTCGGGTCGCGATGCGCGCCCATGCCCTTGACGTTGCCGCCGGCGCAGAACGCCTCGCCCGCGCCGGTGATCAAGAGCGCGCCGACGTTGCGGTCTTCGCCGCAGCTCCGGATCATCGCGCGCAGCGCCGGTGTCAGCGCGTCCGACAGCGAATTGCGCGCCTCCGGCCGGTTCAGCGTGATGATTGCGACCCGGTCGCGGATCGTACAGAGGAGCTCGTTGGTGCCGGTATCGACGTTGGTTTCCGTGGTCATTGTTTCTCCCTGCTCTCATAGAGTGGGCGAAGCGAAGCTTGCCCACCACCTTTGTCCGCATGCGTGAGATCGTGGGCACGGCGCGATGGGTCTTTGCCTACCCTAAGGCATTCCGCCTTCAAAACTTCTCCACCCAGGGCCGCAGCTCGAGCTCCCAGCTCCAGGCGCTGCGCGGCTGCTGCAGCACGTTCCAATAGCTCTGCGCGATCGCATCGGGATCGAGCATCGAGTCCGGCTTGTCATCGGGCTCCGTCCGTGCGGCGCTGCGGATGCCGCCGTCGATCACGAAATGCGCGACATGAATACCCTGCGGCGACAATTCGCGCGCCAGGCTCTGGGCGAGGCCGCGCAGCGCGAACTTGCCCATCGCGAAGGAGGCGGACTGCGCGTAGCCCTTGACGCTGGCGGAGGCGCCGGTGAACAGGATCGCGCCGTGCTTGTTCGGCAGCATGCGCTTGGCCGCCTGTTGCGCCACCAGGAAGCCGCCATAGGCGCTGACCGCGATCGCCTGTGCGACATCGGCCGGGACCAGGTCGACGAACGGCCCGCGGGTGCGGCCGCTGGCGTTGTAGACCACGAGATCCGGCGTGCCGATCTCGCGCTCGACGAGGCCGAACAGCCGCTCGACCTCGTCAGGATCGGTGGCGTTGCAGGCATAGGCTTTCGCGCCGGTCTCGCTACAGAGCGCGCCGAGCTTCTCGATCTTTCGCGCCGCCAGTGCGACGCGAATGCCTTGCGCGGCAAGCAATCGCGCCAATGAGGCACTCAGGCCCTCGCCGGCGCCGACGATGAGGGCGATCTTGTATTTCGGATGTTCCATGGCGTGATCTCTTCAGGACTGGAGCCGTTGATCTATGCATGGGCCGCGCGAACAACCAGCCGGCGCGATCACAATTCCGCAGAGCGAATTGCTCCGTCGCGGCGATCATGCCGCCCTGACAATTTGCGGCTTTATCGCACTCCGCGGCTGGAGCATGATCGACATCATCTCAAGCGGCAAGCGCCAAATCAGCGCAAAATGTCCGCAAGGCGGAAACGATAGAGGACGATCATGCACAAGCCGGTCTCAGCACAGTCGGAAAACGCCGCGGCCGAGCCCTCTGGCCTGCTGGCGCCGGATACCACCGGCATGAATTTCTACCGCGCCGATCCGGCGCTGACGGATCTGCTGCGCATCCATCTGCCGGAGAATCTGTTCCGTCACATCGAGCCGCATCTCGATCGCCTCGGCGAGCTTGCCGGCGGCCGGCTCGACGAATGCGCGCGCCTCGCCGACCGGCACACGCCTATCCTGCACCAGCGCGACAAGTTCGGCCGCGACATGCAGTCGATCGAATACCATCCGGCCTATCGGGAGCTGGAAGATGCCGCGTTCGGCGAGTTCGGCATCCACGCACTCTCGATCCGCAAGGGCATCATGGGCTGGCCGGACAAATATCCCGTGGCCGCCAAGCACGCCTTCACCTTCCTGTTCAACCAGACCGAATTCGGCCTGGGGTGCCCGATCAACGTCACCGACGGCTGCGCAAAACTGCTGGCGAATTTCGGCAGCGAGGCGTTGAAGGCGAAATATCTCGACGGCCTGACCTCGACCGACATGAGCAAGCTGACGCAAGGAGGCCAGTTCATGACCGAGAAGGAAGGCGGCTCCGATGTCGGCACGCTGACGACGCGTGCGGTGCAGGAGGGCGACCATTGGCGCCTCTATGGCGAAAAATGGTTCTGCTCTAATGCGGATGCGAAGGTCGTGATGCTGCTGGCGCGGCCCGAAGGCGCCGGCCCCGGCACGCGCGGCGTCGGCCTGTTCCTGATGCCGCGCTTCCTCGACGACGGATCGCAAAACCACTACCGGATCGTGCGTCTGAAGGACAAGCTCGGCACCCGCTCGATGGCCTCAGGCGAGATCAAGCTCGAAGGCGCCATCGCCTATGCCGTCGGCAAGCTCGACCGCGGCTTCGTGCAGATGGCCGAGATGGTGAACTCCTCGCGGCTCTCCAACGGCGTCAAATCCACCGCCCTGATGCGCCGCGCCTATCACGACGCCATGACGGTGGCCAAGAACCGCGTGGTGTTCGGCAGCCGCATCATCGACCTGCCGCTGGGGCGGCGGCAGATGCTGAAGATCATGCTGCCGGTCGAGCAGGCGCTGTCGATGAGCTTCCTCACCGCCGATGCGCTCGACCGCGCCGAGGCCGGCAGCCAGGATGCGGCGGCCCTGCTGCGCATCCTCACCCCGACGCTGAAATTCCGCGCCACGCGCGATGCGCGAAAGGTCTGCGGCGATGCGCTCGAGATGCGCGGCGGCATCGGCTATATCGAGGAATTCGCCACGCCCCGCCTGCTGCGCGATGCGCATCTCGGCTCGGTCTGGGAAGGCACCGGCAACATCGTCGCGATCGACGCGCTGCGGCGCGCGGTCGGCCGCCATGGCGCGGAAACCGCGCTCGCCGCCGATCTGCATGCGCGGCTCGCCGACAGCGCGTCGGTGCCGCAGGCCTGGCGCGACAGGCTGCGTGGTCTCGTCGATCGCGCGGTCGGCTTCGCGCGCGAGGTTGCGGCGAAATCGGAGAACGAAGCCGATGCGCGTCGTGCGACCAGCCTGCTCTATCACGTTGCCAGTGCGGTGGCGCTCGCTTGGGAGGCACACCGCATCCACGAGATGCGCGGCGATGCGCGGCGGCTGCTGCTGTCGCGCCTCGTGATCGATCATCGGGTGTCGCCGGGCGATCCGTTCCGGCTGACGGAAAATGCCGCGCAGGCGAAGATCGCTGCATTGCTGCTCGGCGATCGTGACGCCGGCATGAGCGAGGTTGGCGAACTGGTTCTGACGGCGTAGGCTGCGCTTCAAGCTCAACCAAAGAAACGCGACAGGGAGTGCTCGATGAAGGCCGCCGTCCTCTATGAAGTCAACAAGCCGCTGGTCATCGAGGATGTCAGCCTGCCGAAGCCCGGCCCGCGCGAGGTCCTGATCCGCACATCGGTCGCCGGCCTCTGCCACTCAGACCTGCACTTCATGGAAGGCCTCTATCCGCATCCGCTGCCGGCGGTGCTCGGGCATGAATCCGCCGGCGTGGTCGAGCAGGTCGGCTCCGATGTCACTTACGTCAAGCCGGGCGACCACGTCGTCACCTGCCTGTCCGTGTTCTGCGGCACCTGCGACAATTGCACCACCGGCCGCACGGTGCTCTGCACCGACACCACAGTGAAGTTGCTGCCGGGCGCTTCGAACCGGATGCAGTGGAACAGGCAGGAGAAGCTGCACCAGTTCCTCAACCTGTCCTCCTTCGCCGAGCAGATGCTGGTGCACGAAAACGCCATCGTCAAAATCAGGAAAGAAATGCCGCTCGATCTCGCCGCGCTGATCGGCTGCGGCGTCATCACCGGCTACGGCGCGGTGGTGAACACGGCGAAGGTGACGGCCGGCGAGACCGTCGCGGTGATCGGCTGCGGCGGCGTCGGCATGGCCGCGATCAACGGCGCGCAGATCGCCGGCGCCGGCCGCATCATTGCCATCGACACCAACCCGGCAAAGCTCCAGCTCGCCACCAAGCTGGGCGCCACCGACATCATCAATCCCGCCGATGGCGACGTGGTGAAACAGGTGCGCGATCTCACCAATGGCGGCGTGCATCATTCCTTCGAGGTGCTCGGCCGCAAGGAGACCGCCGAGCAGGCCTTCGGCATGCTCGCTTCCGGCGGCACCGCCACCATCGTCGGCATGATCCCCTTCGGCCAGAAGATCGAGCTGCACGGCTTCGATTTCCTCAGGGAGCGCCGCATCCAGGGCTCGTCGATGGGCTCGAACCACTTTCGCGTCGACATGCCGAGGCTGGTCGATTTCTACCTGCGGGGACGGCTGCACCTCGAGGACTGGATCTCGGCCAAGCTGAAGCTCTCGGAGATCAACGAGGGCTTCGCCAACATGAAGGCCGGCAAGACGCTGCGCAGCGTGATCGTGTTCGACAGCTGAGCGCTGATACTCGTTAACGCAACCTCACGGAAGGTGTCATCGCCCGGCTCGACCGGGCGATCCTGCATTCCAAGCCGTCATTGCGAGCGTAGCGAAGCAATCCAGGAATGTCTCCGTGGATGCAGTCTGGATTGCTTCGTCGCTTCGCTCCTCGCAATGACGGAAGCGCTAATCATTGAACAATGGCGGCGGCACGAACCCGCCGAATTCGCGTTCGATCAGCTCGGCGAGCTTGAGCGGCGTGCGATCCTCGAGGAACGGTCCGATGATCTGGACGCCGACCGGCAGGCCGTCCTTCGACAGGCCGAGCGGGATCGCCGTGGCCGGCAGGCCCGTCAGCGTGGCGATGCCGGGCCAGGCAAGCTGGTCCGGATAGGCATGATCCTTGCCGTCGATATTGATCCGGCGCTTCTCCTGCTCCGGGGAATGATCGTGCGGATAGGCCGGGGTCGGCATGATCGGGCAGATCACCGCGTCGAACGTCCTGAACAGATGCCGCCATTGCGCGCGCAGTCCGGCGCGTGCGCCCTCGTCGAACACCCAGGCCTGATGGCTGGAGGTCATGCCGCGCAGCCGCTCGGCCGCAAGGCTCTTGTCCTCGGGCGAGAGCTGGGCCGCGCCGGCACGTGCGCCGGCGAGAATGTCCGGCGGAAAGAACGCACCGAGAAAGCCCATCAGCATGCGCATGTAGAGGCGTGAAGCCTCCCGGAAGTCCGGAAACAGCGGGCTTTCGCGCGCGACATTCGCGCCGGCCTGCGTCAGTTGCCCGGCCAGCTTTTCAATCGCGCCGCGGATCTCGGCATTCGCGGGCAGCAGCGGATGGCTGTCGATCACCAGCAGGCGGAAATCTTTCAGCCCGGCATGGCGCGCCTCCGGCAGTGCGAGCTTGTAGCCGACGCCGAGGTCGAGCGGATCGGGGCCGGCCATCACGTCCAGCAGCAGCGTCAGATCGGCGGCGCTCCGGGCCATGGGGCCGATCACCGCCATATCGCGCTCCATCGGGATCGCGGGAAATGGCGGCGGCGTATGGCCGCGCGTCGGGCAGAGATTGTAGGTCGGCTTGTGTGCATAGACCCCGCAATGGAAGGCCGGCACGCGCAGCGAGCCGCCGATGTCGGAGCCGAGCGAGAGTGATCCGTAGCCGGCTGCAAGCGCGGCCGACGAGCCGCCCGATGAGCCGCCAGGCGTGCGGCCGAGATCGAACGGATTGTTCGTCGTGCCGTAGATGTCGTTGTAGCTCTGCCAGTCTCCGAGCCCGACGGGAACGTTGGTCTTGCCGAGAATGACGCCGCCGGCATTCTTGACCCGGCTGATCGACAGCGCATCCTCCGCCGGCCTGAAATCCTTCTGCGGCGTCCAGCCCCAGGTCGTCGGCAGGCCGGCTACGTTGTAGGATTCCTTTACCGTGACGGGAAGGCCGAGCAGCGGCTTGCGCTCGCCGCGCGCCAAGGCGGCGTCCGCCTCGCGCGCGGCACTGAGCCCGCGCTCGAAATCCCGCACGCAGATCGCGTTGATCTTGCCGTCGTGCCGTTCGATGCGCTCGATCGCGTCCCTGGCGAGTTCGACCGCGGAGACCTTCTTGGTGCTCAGCGCGTTCGACAGCTCGACTGCGCTCTTGAAACTCCATTGCGACTTGGCCACGGCGCTTCTCCTGTTCTTATTGTCAGGCGATGATGCGCAGTCTGGCCGAAGGCCGCAACGGTTGTTTGATCGCGATTGATGTGTGGGCAGGTCCGAAGCGGACGGAGTAAAGAACTCGCTGTCATCACCCGGTCAAGCCGGGGCATGAAAGTGGGTGTGTGATTCCTACGCCGCCCCGATCAATATCCCCACCGCGAGCACGATCGCGCCGCCGAGCACGATCTGGAACACCGCCTGGAGGAACGGCGTGTCCATGTAGCGCGAGCGGATGAAGGCGATCGCCCACAATTCGAAGAACACGACCACGCAGGCGATGGCCGTTGCGATCCAGAACGCATTGGCCCAGCTGTCCGGCACGAGATAAGGCGCGGTGTGGCCGAGCCCGCCGAGCGTCGTCATCGCGCCGCAGGTGACGCCGCGCAGCCAGGGCGAGCCGCGCCCCGTCAGCGAGCCGTCGTCCGACAGCGCCTCCGCAAAGCCCATGCTGATGCCGGCGCCGATCGAGGCGGCAAGACCAACCAGGAACGTCTGCCAATTCTGGTGGGTGGCGAAAGCGGCCGCGAACAGCGGCGCCAGCGTCGAGACCGAGCCGTCCATGAGGCCGGCAAGACCGGGCTGCACATATTGCAGCACGAACATGCGGCGGTTGGTGCGATCCTCCTCGGCGCGGACGTCGGAACTCAGGATCTCGCCCGTCAGCTTTGCGGCTGTCTCCTCGTGACCTTTCTCGGCTTCGGCGAGATCGCCGAGCAGGCGGCGCACGCCGACGTCCTGGGCCTGTTCGGCAGCCTTCACGTAGAAGCGCTCCGCCTGCATCTCCATGGTCTCCACTTCGCGGCGGATGGCATCGAGCGACAGGTTCTTGGTGAGCCAGACCGGACGGCGGCGCAGGAATCCCTTGACGTCCTCGCGCCGGATCGGCGGCAGATGCGGGCCGAAGCGCTGCTCGTATAATTCCAGCAACATGTGCCGGTGGCCGCGTTCCTCCTCGGCCATCTGCTCGAACAGCTTGGCCGAGTCCGGATAGCGCTCCTTCAAGTCCTCGGCGAAGGTCATGTAGATGCGGCTGTCTTCCTCCTCCGAGGAAATCGCGACTGCAAGCACCTCGCGCTCGGTTAGATCGGCAAAATTCTTCACGACGGCCCTGAACTCAGTTTAGAACTATTCTAATTTATATAGGGTGTCGCGGTTCCCGGGTCAAATCAGGCCGCGCGGGCCGCGGCCAAGAAGTCCAACACCAATCGGCTGACCTCGGCCGGCTGCTCCTGTTGCACCCAATGGCCGGCGCCGTCGACCAGATGGCAGCCGAGCATCTTCGTGCAGCCGCGCCCCTGCATCGCCTCGAACACGCCGGGTCGCTGATGGGTGCCCCAATCCTGCTGGCCTGAGATGAAGCAAGAGGGCACGTCAATGCTGCGGCCGGAGAACAGCTGCATCTCGCTGTTGAGCGAGCCCGACGTGCCGTAGCGGTACCATTGCAAGCCGCCCTGAAATCCGGTGCGGCCATATTCGGCGGCGTAATAGGCAAGCTCACCGTCGGGCAGCCATTGATTGGCGGCAATCGCGGCGGGCGAAGGCATCTCCTTGGCGACGGTCTCCGCCATGGTCTCGCCGGCGTCCATCACGTAGTAGGTCGGCAGCTTTGCGAGCTCGCCTGCGGACCACGACTTGAGCGGATACGGCTTGTTGCCGGCCCAGTCCGCACTCTTGTGATGGTAATAGGCGCGCAGGAAATCGTGCACGCCCTGCGGCGCGTGCTGCATGTCGGCGTTGGCCTGACGTGTCGAATAGTACCATTGATAGTGCTTGCGCGGACGCGGCAGCGCGGCGAGCTCGCGATGAACGGGGTCTTCGACCGGAGGCTTTGCGGGAGTATCAACCGTGTTGAATGGCAGCGGCGGCGCTCCGCCGAACGGCGCGCTCATCATCGTCACCGAGCGAAACACGTCGGGCCTGATCAGCGCACACCAGGCCGCGACCGGGCTGCCGAAATCATGCCCGACGACATCGACCTGCCTGTAGCCGAACGCCGACACCAAAGCGAGCGCGTCGCGCACCAGGTTGAGGAGCGAGAACGGGGCCAGGTCGCCGTCATAGTCCGCGCTCCATCCGGTGGTGCGGCCATAGCCGCGCTGGTCCGGTGCAATCACGTGGTAGCCGGCCGCAGCGAGCGCGGGCATCACCTTGCGCCAGGAGAAGGCGAGCTCGGGAAAGCCGTGCAGCAAGAGGATGCAGGGGCGGCCCTTGGTCTCGAACCCGGCTTCCAGCACATGCATGCGCAAGCCGTTGATGCCGTCGACGTCACGCGAGCGGATGCCGGCGGGGACAGGGATGTCGGGGAGTGCGGTCATCGTTTCCTCCACTTGAGCCTCTCTTACCCTCCCCTGGAGGGGGAGGGGCGATCGCGCGAAGCGCGAGCGGGGTGGGGTGATCTCTCAACGCGCGCAGTTTACGAAGCGGAGAGACCGTCACCCCACCTCGGTTCGCATTGTGCTTCGCTGCATGCGAACCGATCCTCCCCCTCCAGGGGAGGATGGGAGTTCGCGGCGCGAGCCACGCCAATCACAACGCCTCACATACGAACGCGTCGCCCTTGCGCCGGATCTTGCCGACCGAGGGAGAGGGGAAGTGCGCCGTGCAGCACAGCGTCTCGGTGTCGCAATAGCGTTCCAGGAAGCTGCGCCGCGTCGTCGCCGCCTTGGCCGGGTCGACGTCGAACTTGATCGACAGCTCCGGATAGAGCGTCTGCAGCGGTGAATGCATGAGATCGCCGGAGAACACGGCGTCGTCCTTGCCGCGGCCCATCGTGATGGCGATATGGCCCGGCGTGTGACCGGGCGTCGGCAGGATGCGGACATGGTCGCCGATCACATGATCATTGGCGACCAGCTCGTGGCGCCCCGCCTCGACCACCGGCAGCACGCTGTCGGCGAAAGGCGGGACTTCCGCCTTCGCGTTCTGCGCGGACCAATGGTCGAATTCCTGCCTGGCGAAGACGTAACGCGCATTCGGGAAGGTCGGCACCCAGCGGCCGTTCTCCAGCCGCGTGTTCCAGCCGACGTGGTCGACATGCAGATGCGTGCACATCACGAAGTCGATGTCGCCAGGCGAGAAGCCGGCAGCACCCAGCGCGCGCAAATAGGTGTCGTCGGTCTTCATGTTCCATTTCGGCCGATTGGGGCGCGGCTTGTCGTTGCCGATGCAGCTGTCGACCAGAATGGTGTGGTGCGGCGTCTTCACCACGTAGGACTGGAAGCACAGCAGCAGCACGTCCTGCTCGTCCAGCGCCTTCGCCTCGCGCATCCACGCCCGGTTCTCGGCCAGCACTTCAGGCGTCAGTCCCGGCAGCATCTCCAGCGCCGGGACGAACGAGGTTTCCTGCTCGATGATGCGATGGATGGTGAGATCGCCGACCGAGAACTTCAGACTCATGCTTGCTTCCCTCGTGATCAGTGCGCGTCGCGCACGGATGGAATGACGATATTGGTGAGGATGTCGACCGCGGCCAGGCCCTCCTTCGGCTGGCCGTATTGCGAGGCGGTCGTCATCATGACGAAGTCAAGCTCAGGCACGATGAAAATGCGCTGTCCGCCCCAGCCGAACGCGGCAACCCAGTTGATCTCCCTGCCGCCGGCGAGCGAACGACCCATCCACCATTGATAGCCGTAGAAGAGCGTGCCACCGAAATAACCTACGGCTTGGAAACGTGGCGTGATCGATTGTGCGATCCAGTCGGCCGAGACGATTTGCTGGCCGTTCCACTGGCCGCGATTGAGTACGAGCTGGCCGATCTTGGCCGCATCGCGCGGCCGCAAGCGCAGCCCCGCGGCCGCCGCGAGCTTGCCGTTCTTGTAGTTCTTCCATTCGACATCGGTAATACCGAGCGGTTGGAACAGCACCTCGCGCGCGAACGCCTCCAGCGACGTCTTCGATGCGCGCTCGACGATGTTTCCGAGCAGTTCTGTGCTGCCGCCACTATAGGCCCATAACGTATCGGGCGGAGCTGCGATTGGTCGCGACAACACGTAGCCAAGCGGATCCGGCTCGGTGAGGAGATGCGGCTCGTCGTTTTTCGGATCGGTCCAGTCCCGCGCCTCGTCCCATTTGAAGCCGGAGGACATCGTCAGCAAATGTCGCAGTGTGATGGCGTCCCATCCCGGCTGCTTCACTGCCGCGTAGTCGGGGAAGAATTTCAGGACGGGCTCATCGACACCCGCGATCAGCTTGCGGTCGATCGCGATTCCAACCAGCAGCGACGTCACGCTCTTGGATGCCGAACGCATGTCGTGCTTCGTCGTTGCGTTAAATGCGTACTGGCCGTCGGGCTGTCCCCAGGGTTGGTCGTAGCCGGGAAAATATTGCTCGAAGACGAGCTTGCCATGCCTGACGACGACGATCGAGTGGACCGCGGTTGACCTCTGCGTGAGCCGCGCCGCGATGGTGCAAAGCTGTGCGCCGTCCATGCCGACATTGTCGGGCGAGGCGATCTCCCAACCATCGTCGATCGATGACGGCGATCCGCAGGCCTGGCCTTGTTGTCCAGGCGGCGTGCTCGCGGCCCGTAGATGGGTTGCTGAGATGGACAGCGCGAGCACAAGGCCCGCGCCGAGAATTGTGAACCGGGAGAATTGATCGTGCACCGTCATTCTCCTGGCCCATCCCGCTACGCCGCCGGCGGCACCGAGATCTTCACGGAGGGGCGCTCCAGCATCTTCTGGTGGAAGGCGTCGAGCTTCGGATAGGCCTTGCGCCAGCCGCAATCGGCGAAGCGGAAGTCGGCATAGCCGAGCACGCAGACGAGGCCGATCTGCGAGATGTCGAACGGGCCGTTCAGCACCTCGGGCATGTTCTCGAAGCGAGCCATGCCGGTCCAGGCCCGGTTCCAGTGGTCGTCCGACCATGCCTGCCATTGCAGGCCTTGCGGCCGCACCATCTTCTCGTAGCGGCACAGCAGCATGGAATCGAGCATGCCGTTGATCAGGGAGTGATTGGTTTTGGCCTTCCAGCGCCGCGGGCCGTAGTCCGGGATCAGGCTGCCGCCGGCCATCTCGTTGAGATATTCGACGATCACGTAGGAATCCAGAATGACGTCGCCATCATTGGTGATCAGCACCGGCAGCTTCTTCAGCGGCGTAATCTTCGAATAGTCCTCGTTGACTGTGCCCGGTGCGACGGTCGCCGGCGTGAATTCGATCTTGTCGATCAGCCCGAGCTCGATCGCGGCGATGCGCACCTTGCGGGCGAAGGGCGAGGCGGGGGAGAAGGAGAGTTTCATCGGGATGACCTCTGTCCAAACATACAGACCTCATCCTGAGGAGCGCGCCCTTGGCGCGCGTCTCGAAGGATGGGCAACGGGCGGGGCTCTCTCGTCACCCGGCGCGAACGCCGGGCGACCGTGCTTGTGGCGCATCCTTCGAGACGCGCGCGTTGCGCGCTCCTCAGGATGAGGGCGGAGGTCGCAGCTTACGCCGCCACGATCTCCTGCCTCTGCTCGCCGAGGCCCTCGATGCCGAGCGTGACGACGTCGCCGACATTGAGGAAGGTCGGCGGCTTCATGCCGAGGCCGACGCCGGGCGGGGTGCCCGTCGTGATGACATCGCCGGGCAGCAGCGTCATGAACTGCGAGACATAGGAGATGCACTTGGCCATGGAGAAGATCATGGTCTTGGTCGAGCCGGTCTGGCGGCGCTGGCCGTTGACGTCGAGCCACATCGACAGGTTCTGCACGTCCTTGATCTCGTCCTTGGTTGCGAGCCACGGTCCGAGCGGGCCGAACGTGTCGTGCGACTTGCCCTTGGTCCACTGTCCCAGGCGCTCGATCTGGAAGGCGCGCTCGGAGACGTCGTTGCAGACGCAATAGCCGGCGACGTGGTTCAGCGCGTCGGCTTCCGAGACGTACTTGGCGCGGGTGCCAATGATGGCGGCGATCTCGACTTCCCAGTCGAGCTTGGTCGAGCCGCGCGGCTTCTCGACGGCGTCGTTCGGGCCGGACAGCGAGGTGTTGGCCTTCATGAAGATGATCGGCTCGCTCGGGATGTCGGCGCCGGTCTCCTTGGCGTGGTCGGAATAGTTGAGGCCGATCGCGACGAATTTCGAGATGCCGGTGACGGGAGCGCCGAACCGCGGCTTGCCCGAGACGGCGGGCAGCGAGGCGGGATCGAGCCCCGCCAGCTTCTTCAGGCTCTCAGGCGAATAGGCCTCGCCCGTGAGGTCCTTCACATGGGCCGACAGGTCGCGCAACTGGCCGGATTTGTCGATCAGGCCGGGCTTTTCCGCACCCTTCTCGCCATAGCGAACAAGCTTCATTCTCGTTTCTCCCTAGGAATGGACCGATCGGTTAACAGCTTCATGGAACAGGGCGGCGGGAAATTCAACCGCCGAAAAGGGATGCATTGCAGCTCTCGAAATTCGGCAGGCGGGGCCAGTCCCGTGCCCCGGACGCAGCGCAGCGCGAAGCGGTGCGCCGCAGGGCCGGGGCCCATGCAGCGGCATTCTGGGTCCCGGCTCTGCGGAGCAGCGTTGCACGCTGCACCGCGTCCGGGACACCGGATCATCCCAGCGCCACGAACCTGAACGCGTCCCCGTCCCGCTGGATATGGCCGGCCGAGAAGTGCCCGCCGATCACCAATGTCGGTGTGCCGGCAAAGCGGCCGAACAATTCGCGCCGTGTTTCGGCCGATCGCGCCTGATCGGAATCGGCGGTCGAGGACCAGTCGAGATGCGCCATCTGGCAGGGGTGATGGGCAACGTCGCCGGTGAGCAGGCCCTGCTCGCCATCCGACTGGATCAGGATGCTCATATGGCCGGGGCTGTGGCCCGGCGTCGGGATCATGCTGATTTCGTCCGACAGCCGATGGTCGCTCGCGATCAGGTCGGCCTTGCCGGCCTCGACGATCGGCTGCACGGAATCATTGAACACCGCCGCCTTGTCCGGCTCTTTCGAATGGTCGCGCCAATGCTCGTATTCGATCCTGCCGAACACGTAGCGCGCGTTCGCAAAGGTCGGCACCCATCGGCCATCGACCAGTTTCGTATTCCAGCCGACATGATCGACGTGAAGATGCGTGCACAGCACCGTGTCGATGCTGTCAGGAGCAAATCCGGCCGCAGCCATGGTCTCCAGAAATGGCGTGGTGCGGTTGTTCCAGGTCGGCACGTTGCGGCCCTGCTTGTCGTTGCCGAGCCCGGTGTCGACCACGATGCGGCGCGTCGGCGTCTCCACCACCAGCGAATGGATCGACATCTTCAGCCGTCCCTCCTCTGTGGCGAAATGCGGCATCAGCCAGGGCAGTTTCTGGATCTCTGCGTGGCCCGCGAGCGGCAGGATGAAGCGGGTCGAGCCGACCGTCTCCAATTCCACCACTTTCGTGATTTTGACCCTGCCCACCTTCCACTGCATCCGACGTCTTCCCATGTTCTTGCTTTGGTGCGGAAACATGCGGTTTTCCGCCATCGAGTGCAACGGATCATCTGACGCGATACGGCGTTATCGCGGGAACCGGAGGAGGAGCCATGCCAGAGCTTGCAATATCCGCTGAAAAGGTCGCCTTCATCATCGAGAAGGCGCGCGAATTCGACGTCAAGGAGGGAGATTCCGATCCGGATTCCGGCTCGAACCCGAGCGATGACGATGCGCTCGACGTGCTCGAGGATGACGGCTCCGATCCAGTCGTCCAGGAGCTCGGCGGCTTCATGATCGCGTTGAACGAGGACGAGCAGCTCGATCTCGTCGCGCTGACCTGGCTCGGTCGCGGCGACGGCACGATCGACGATTGGGACGATCTGCGCGCCCGCGCGGCGGAGGCGCGTGCCGAATATCGCAGCCCGCGCCGCGAAACCGTGCACTATCTGCTCGGTGAACCCATGCTGGGCGACCTGCTCGCGGATGGGCTCGATGAATTCGGCATCGACTGGACCGGCGAGCGCACGACGGCCGATTCCTCCGCTCCGAGTCAGCAGGACGAAGACGAGCCGACCAAGCAGCGGTGATCCTGCAAGGTGCTCTCTCCCCGCAGGACGGGGAGAGAGCGATGGGACGTCAGAGCGTCCCCGGGAATGCGCCGCCATCCAGCAGAATGTTCTGGCCCGTGATGAAGCCGGCCTTGGCGCCGCACAGGAAGGCGCAGGCATAGCCGAACTCGTCGGGCTGGCCGAAACGGCCGGCGGGGTTGAGCTTGGCGCGCTCGGCCAGGACCTGTTGCGGCGTGATGCCACGCTTGTCGGCTTCGCCC
This sequence comes from Bradyrhizobium sp. UNPF46, assembly GCF_006658625.1. Taxonomy (NCBI): domain Bacteria; kingdom Pseudomonadati; phylum Pseudomonadota; class Alphaproteobacteria; order Hyphomicrobiales; family Nitrobacteraceae; genus Bradyrhizobium; species Bradyrhizobium sp. UNPF46. The sequence continues at coordinate 153,762 of NZ_LFJB01000026.1, read as the reverse complement.
TTCGCGGTGCTGGTCAGACGATCGGTCTCGAACGGGCCCGGCAACAGGCCGTTGATGGTGACGTTGTTGATCACCGTCTTGCGCGACAGGCCGGCGATGAAGCCGGTGAGGCCGGCGCGGGCGCCGTTGGAGAGGCCGAGGATGTCGATCGGCGCCTTCACCGCGGCCGAGGTGATGTTGACGATGCGGCCGAACTTGCGCGCCATCATACCGTCCACCGTCGCCTTGATCAGCTCGATCGGGGTCAGCATGTTGGCGTCGATCGCCTTGATCCAGTCGTCGCGGGTCCAGTTGCGGAAATCGCCGGGCGGCGGGCCGCCGGCATTGTTGATCAGGATGTCGGGCTCGGGGCAGGCCTTCAGCACGGCCTCGCGGCCCGCCGGCGTCGTGATGTCGCCGACGATCTCGGTGACCTTCACATCAGGATGGGCTTTTCGGATCTCGTCCGCCGTCTTCTTCAAAGCCTCAGTGCCGCGCGCGGTCAGCGTGACGTCAACGCCGGCCTCCGCCAGCGAGATGGCGCAGGCACGGCCGAGGCCCTTGCTGGATGCGCAGACGATGGCGCGGCGACCTTTGATCCCAAGATCCACAGTTTCACTCCCGAAAATAGCAGGCAGGTTTGGATGGCGGCACTCTAGCCAAATGTGGCGCGGCTGGTAAGGGATGGGCCCGCATCAAAATGCATGCGACCGTGCGCCAGCGATGCAAATGCGCGGGCATGTTTCGGAAAAGTGTTGGCGGTTTTCGGGAAAGATCATGCCCAAAGAACAAAGCGCGATCCTATCGCGCGTCAGATGCGCTGCTCCTGCTTGAGGCGGTCGATCGCGGAGGCCGCCTCCGGCGGCAGCGACTTGAAGCCCATCTGTCCGACCGTGGAGAACAACGGCCGCAGATGCGAACCGGCGAGGAACGGCGGCTGGCGGTTGGCCGGCACGATCTGGTCGAACACCAGCACCAGCGTGGTGGCGACGAGGCCGACCCTGATGGCGCCGAGCGCGGCGCCGCCGAGCCGGTCGCCGATGCCGGCCTCGCCGATGGTGTCGTTCAGCGCGATGCGGCCGATATGCCCGAACAGCATGCCGACCACCACGAAGATGCCGAACAGCCAGATCCAGTTCTGCAGCAGCGGTGAATTCGGGTTGCCTGCAATCTGCGGCGCGATCAGCGGCATCAGCGCAACTGCGATCGGTGCGGCGAGAAGATAGGCGAGGATGGTCATGGCGCTGCGCAGCAGGCCGGTCCTGAAGCCGAAGCCGACCGCGACGGCGAGCGCGGCATAGACGGCGAGATCGAAACTGTTCATGAGCAAAGCCCTGCCTCGGTGGAACGAATGAACGCCGAACCGATCATTCCGGTTTCAGATCGATAAAATCGTCTGTATTGATGCCTCCAAAAGTCCAGGGGTTGTGCCAATGTCAGACCTATTCGACGTCAGTAAAGAAACCATCCTCGTCACCGGCGCGAGCCAGGGGCTGGGGCGGCAATTTGCCCGGGTGCTGGCGGCCCATGGCGCGGCCGTGGCGCTCGCCGCGCGGCAGACCGACAAGCTGAGGAGCCTGGAGGAGGAGATCCGCGGCAAGGGCGGCCGCGCCGCCGCCATCGCGCTCGACGTCACCGACATCGCCTCGATCGCCGCGGCCGTGGATGCGGCAGAAGCGGCGCTAGGCCCCGTCACGGTGCTGATCAACAATGCCGGCATCGCCATCGAGAAGCTCGCGACCGAGCAGACCGAGGCCGATTGGGACGCAGTGATCGGTGCCAATCTGAAGGGCGCCTATTTCCTGGCGACCGAGATCGCGCGGCGCATGATCGCGCGCAAGCAGTCGGGCAACATCGTCAACATCGCTTCCGTGCTCGGCACCGGCGTCTTGAAGGCGGTGTCGCCCTACGCGATCTCCAAGGCCGGCATCATTCAGGCGACGAAAGCGATGGCGCTGGAGCTCGCCGGACAGAACATCCGCATCAACGCGCTCGCACCCGGCTATATCGACACCGAGATGAACCACGCCTTCTGGTCGACGCCCGCAGGCGAGCGTCTCGCCAAACGTATCCCGCAGCGCCGCGTCGGCGCCGAGTCCGATCTCGACGGCGCGATCCTGCTGCTGGCCTCGCAGGCGTCGCGGTACATGACGGGGAGTGTGGTGACGGTGGATGGGGGCTTCCTGCTGAATTGACTGCCGTCGTATTACTCGGCAAGCGAGTTTCACTCCGCTGTCGTCCCGGACGGTCCCCGCCTTCGCGGGGACGACAGCGGAGGATGACGCGGCAGTTTCGCGCCTCACTGAAACGACAAAGCGGAAACAGCGACTAACCCGCCCGCATCTCCCCCCGTATCATATCCGCCGCCTTCTCCCCGATCATGATGGTCGGCGCATTGGTGTTGCCGCCGATCAGCGTCGGCATGATCGAGGCATCGACGACGCGCAATCCCTCGACGCCGTGCACCTTCAAGGCCGGATCGACCACGGCCATCGCATCCGTCCCCATCTTGCAGGTGCCGACGGGGTGATAGACGGTGTCGACGCGCTCGCGCAGGATGTTGCGGATGTCGTCGTCGGTTCGCACGTCGGCCGTGAACATGTCCTTCTTCTGCAGCGCGCGCAGCGCCGGCGTCTCCATCAGGCGGCGCGTCGTCTTGAAGCCTGCGACCATCCTCTCGACATCCTCTTCCTCGCCGAGGAAATTCGGATCGATCATGGGAGCTGCGAGCGGGTCGGCGCTTTTCAGCCAGACGCTGCCGCGACTCTTCGGCCGCAACAGGCAGACGTGACACGAGAAGCCCGCCTCCTTGTGCTTCTTGCGGCCGTGGTCGTCGAGCATCGCGATGACGAAGTGAAGCTGGATGTCGGGCACGTCGAGATCGGGCCGGGTCTTCAGGAAGCCACCGCATTCGGCGAAATTGGTGGTCATCAGGCCGCGCCGTTCGCGGCGATATTGCTGGATGGCGCGGAGCAGGGATGGCAGCCGGCCGAGCGAGGCGTGAACGAAGTGCGGATAGTCGGAGGCGTAGACGAACACGAAATCCGGGTGGTCCTGCAGATTGCGCCCGACGCCCGGCAGATGATGGACGACGCCAATGCCGTGCTTGCCGAGTGCCTCGCCATCGCCGATGCCCGACAGCATCAGCAATTGCGGTGACTGAAAGGCGCCGCCGGCGAGGATCACCTCGCGGCGCGCGCGCAGCTGCTTCGTCTGTTTGCCCTGCAAATATTCGATGCCGACCGCGCGCCCTCCCTCGAACAGGATCTTCGTGGCGTGCGCGCCCGTCTCGACGCGCAGATTGGCGCGCTTATCCATGTGGGGCTGCACGTAAGCGCGCGCCGCGCTCCAGCGCTCGCCATTGTGCTGGGTCGCCTGGTAGCTGCCGAGCCCTTCGTGGTCGTCTTCGTTGAAGTCCTCGCGGATGCGGAACTGCGCCTCGCGTGCGGCCTGACGGAAGATATCGTGGATCGGATTGTCCGAGCGCAGCCGGTTGACATGCAGCGGGCCGCCCTTTCCGTGATACTCGCCGTCGAAATCGGAATTGTTCTCGGAAGCCTTGAAATAGGGCAGCACGTCCGCAAACGACCAGCCGGCGTTGCCGAGCGAAGCCCAGTGGTCGTAGTCCGATTTGTGGCCGCGGATGTAGACCATGGCGTTGATCGCCGAGGAGCCGCCAAGACCCTTGCCGCGCGGCTGATAGCCGATGCGGCCGTTCAACCCTTTTTGAGGCACGGTATCGAACGCCCAATTGGCCGCCTGGTAGGGCAGGGCGAGCCCGAATGGCGTCGTGATCCGCCAACTGTCGTTTCGCCCGCCTGCATCGAGCAGCGCGACGGATGTCCCCGCATCCTCCGACAGCCGCCCCGCCACCGTGCAGCCGCCTGAGCCCGCGCCCACGACGACGAAATCGAATGTGTCAGTCAATGTTTGTTTCCCCCTGCATTTTCTTTCTCGTCATTCCGGGGCGCGCGTAGCGCGAACTATGGTGCGCAATTGCGCACCTGAGAATCCATCTCACCACCATTGATGCGGATGAATGGATTCCGGGTTCGATGCTGCGCATCGCCCCAGAATGACTGTTAGCTACGACATGAACCGCATCAATTTCTCCAGCCGCGCGATCTTGCCGCCATAGGGCGGATAGAGGTCGGCGAGGCGGTTGAACTTGGAGCGGTAGAACACCGGCTTCAGCTTGCTGAACGTGCGGAAGCCCCATTCGCCGTGATAGGCGCCGGTGCCGGATGCGCCGACGCCGCCCATCGGCTGGTTGATTTGCGTGAAGTGAAACAGGCAGTCGTTGATGGTGACGCCGCCGGAGACGGTGCGCGCCAGCACCTCGTCGCGCGCGGCGCCGTCCTTGCCGAACCAATAGAGGGCAAGCGGCCGGTCGCGATGGTTGATGAAGGCGATGGCCTCGGTGAGATCGCGATACCCGAGCACGGGAAGCACCGGGCCGAAGATCTCCTCTTGCATCGCCGCCATCGCGTCGGTCGCGCCGACGATCAGCGTCGGCGGGAATTTGCGGTGCGCCTTCCAGTTCGGGTCGTCTGCCTTCGCCGGCTGCAGGATTTTTGCGCCGCGCTGCGCCGCGTCCGCGACGAGGCCCTCGAGCCGGGCATAGTGCCGGTCCGAGATGATCGAGGTGTAGTCCTTGTTCGAAGGATCGGTGCCGAACATCCGCCGCATCTGGGCGCGCACCTTCTCGGCGAAGGCCTGCAATGCAGGTTCGGGCACCAGCACATAATCCGGCGCGATGCAGGTCTGCCCGGCATTGAGCAGCTTGCCGTAGGCGATGCGCTCGGCGGCCTCCTCGAGATCGGCCGAGGCGTCGATGATCGCAGGCGACTTGCCGCCGAGCTCGAGCGTGACCGGCGTCAGGTTGCGCCCCGCGGCCTCCGCGACCAGCCGCCCGACCCGGGTCGAGCCGGTGAACACGAGATGATCGAGCGGCAGGCGCGCAAAGTCTTGCGCGATCTCGCTCTCGATGCCGGTGACGAGCAGCTCCGTCGCATCGAACCTCGCGGCGATCGTCTCTCTCAGCAGACCTGCGAAATGCGGCGTGAGCTCGCTCGGCTTGATCAGGACGCGGTTGCCGGCGGCGAGCGCGCCGATGGCGGGCGCCAGCGTCAGCTGCAGCGGATAGTTCCACGGCGCGATGATGCCGACGACGCCGAGCGGCTGCGGCATCAGCCGGTTGCGCGCAGGGAGGAATTGCAGCGCGGTCGCTACCCGCTGCGGCGCCATCCAGGCCTTCAGGTGCTTTGTGGCGTGCCGGATCTCCGAATACAGCAGCATGGTCTCGGCAATGGTGGTCTCGACCGCCGAGCGGTGGCCGAAATCGGCCGAGATCGCCTGCCGGAAACGCTCTTCGTTGTCGGCAACGACGCTGCGCAGCCGCGCCAGCCGGTCGAGCCGCTCGGCAAGGCCGGGCGCCGGCTCGTCCCGCGACCGCGCGACCATGGCGTGGAAGGCCTCCTCCAGCGCTCGGACCGGGGCGCTCGTTGCGGATTTGTCCACGGCGTATCTCCCTCGAGGGCGCGTTTCGGCCCTCATCTTGTTGCCGCAAGCTGGCCCTTTGTGGAACTTCTGGCAAGAGCGCAGGGACCGCAGCGGAAATCGGTCGATTCCCCTGTCATAAAGTCGAAAAAAACGTTCCCGCAGCCCTTTCCAAAGGCAGCTTGGGTTGGTACATACGCCCCGCACCCGAGGGCTTGCCCGGGGTTGCCTTCCAAGGAAGCCTTTGGGACGGACGAGAAAAGCCACGCGAACAGCGCAGGCCTCAACCGATCGTCCCCGGGACTAAACTGAAGGCGCGCAGGTGTTTAACGCGGGGTGGAGCAGCCCGGTAGCTCGTCAGGCTCATAACCTGAAGGTCATAGGTTCAAATCCTATCCCCGCAACCAAATTTCTAAATGAAATAAAAGGGTTGGTCGAAAGGCCAACCCTTTCGCTTTTGGAAAAGTGCCTAGCACAACGCTAGCACAAAGTTCGACTGGTTCCCTTTTTCGCGCTATCCTGAGTTGAGGAGGTGCGAAATGTCCCGCCACGAACTGCTCGGAGGAATGGTTCAGGTCTACAGGCGCAGTGGCCGTACTTGGCACTGCTCCGCGTCCATCGACGGCCGCCAATATCGCGCTACCACGGGCGAGGACGACCTCGTTCTCGCCAAGCAAGCTGCTGAAGACTGGTTCCTGGCGCTACGCGGCAAGTCCAAGGCGGGCATTTTGAAGAACGAGAAAACCTTCAAGCAGGCGGCCGACCAGTTCTTGAAGGAGTATGAGATCATTACTGAAGGGCAGCGAAGCCCCAAGTGGATCTCAGGCTATCGTGATCGCCTCCGACTTCACCTGTTGCCGTTTTTCGGCAACATGGCCCTTTCCGAGATTACGCCGGGCAGAGCGCAGGAATACCGCGTGCATCGGATCGAAACCTCGCGGACGGGCAAGGCGCCTGCACGCAGCACAATCCATGATGAGATTGTCACGCTGCGTCAGGTTCTGAAAACCGCCATCCGGCATGAGTGGCTGGCTCACCTTCCTGACTTCTCGCCACCCTATAAGTCGCAGGGCAAGGTCGTTCACCGGCCGTGGTTCAGCCCGGAGGAATACCGGCGGCTTTTCGAAACGACGCGCCTCCACGCCAAAGAGGCGCAGCCTCAGCACAAATGGGATGCCGAGCAGCTACACGACTACGTACTCTTCCTCGGCAACACAGGGCTACGCCCCGACGAGGCCAAGAACCTGCAACATCGCGACGTGACGATCGTGGAGGAGGGGCGGGCTGGAGAGCGGATCCTTGAAATCGAGGTGCGCGGCAAGCGCGGTGTCGGTTATTGCAAGAGCACGCCGATGGCCGTCGTTCCTTATGAACGGCTGCTTGGTCGCGCCAAATTCGTTCCTCTGGGCAAAACTCGAGAGCGGACACGCAAGCGAAATCCTCGTCAGGTGCCGCCGCCGGAGTTTCCTAAGCCCACTGACCGCGTGTTTCCAGGCAACCACATCGGACAATTCAATCGCCTATTGGAGAAGAGCGAGTTGAAACTCGACCGCGACGGCAAGCCACGCACAGCTTATAGCCTCCGCCACACCTACATTTGCATGCGGTTGATGGAAGGTGCCGACGTTTACCAGATCGCAAAGAACTGCCGGACCAGCGTGGAGATGATCGAGAAGTTTTATGCAGCGCACATCAAGAACATGCTGGATGCGGTGGCAATCAATGTCATGCGGCCCAAAGTCAAGAAGCGGGCGTCGCCAAAGGACCTTTACGATGCTCCCGTTGATCCGGATGTCTTGAATCAACTATAGATAGAAAATTCTTGACGAAAATCCTCATTGCACCAATTGTCCATCCGAGTCGCGGGGTGGAGCAGCCTGGTAGCTCGCAAGGCTCATAACCTTGAGGTCAGGGGTTCGAATCCCTTCCCCGCAACCAGATTTCATCTGCACTTGGCGGGACGGAATAGCGGAGATCGCTGATCGGAGCCGTCCCGCTCTTACGGGCCGAAGGGGCCGCTCTTACGAGCCGGTAGCGGCTCGCTCTTTGCGCGAAGGCGCACTTCTCTCCTGTAGCCAACCGTCTTGATGGGTCACGAAGGCTGGGAGCTGAGGGCTATTATCCGGCTGTCCAAAGTGAAATTGCGTGAGGAATAGTGTAGAGGCTAGACCTTATCACCCAGGGTAGCGATACTGAAGTGGGGATTCTTCCAATTGAGCTCCGATACTGATCCATATTGAATTGCTGAAGAAAGATTGCAGCACATGAAAATCAAGTCGATTGCTATCAAAAACTTTCGGGCATTCAAAGACACATCCGTTGATCTCGATGATTACACAGCCTTTGTCGGTCCCAACGGCGCTGGAAAATCAACTGTGCTGTGCGCCCTAAATATCTTCTTTCGCCAAACGGAAGAGTCACCAACTGACGTGACCGACCTGGACAGGGAAGACTTCCACAATGGAAATACTGACGACCCCGTCGAGATTACGGTCACATTTGTTGATTTAGAGCAAGAAGCGCAAGCGGACTTTGCCGAGTATTACCGGTCGGGATTGCTCGTTGTATCGGCTCGCGCGACGTTTGATAGCTCCACTGGAAAGGCCGCGGTTCGGCAGTTTGCAAAGCGTAAAGCCATGAGCGAGTTCAGCAGCTTTTTTCGTCGCTTGAACGACGGTGCCTCCGCTGCCGAGCTCGGAGGCATTTATGAGGAGATCAAGAGCAAGTTCCCCGACCTACCAAAGAAGGGGTCGAAGGATGCGAATCGGGAGGCGCTTCGCAACTATGAAGAAGGACATCCCGAAGAGTGCGTGTTGATTGACAGCGAAGATCAGTTCTACGGATTCAGCAAGGGTGGTGATCGCCTCGCCAAGTATGTGCAATGGGTTTACATCCCGGCTGTAAAGGATGCGACCAAAGAGAACGTTGAGACAAAAGGAGGAGCTCTCGGAAAGTTGCTGGCACGTACCGTGCGCTCGAAAGTAAAGTTCGACGAGGAGATACGTGCTTTACGTGAAGCTACTCTCAGCTCCTATCGCGCATTGATCCAAAAGCAGCAGACCGCCCTTGATGAGTTGTCTTCAACGCTCACGAAGAGACTAGGTGAGTGGGCTCACCCTGACGCGGCAGCGCGCTTGAGCTGGATGGAGGATCCCATCAGGTCGGTGCAGATTGCAGATCCGACTGCGCGTCTGTTCGCCAGCGAAGGCTCATTTTCGGGTGATCTTTCGAGGTTTGGACACGGGCTGCAAAGATCTTACATCCTTGCTTTGCTGCAAGAACTTGCCAATCTAGACGAAAAGGAACAGCCGCAGCTCATTCTGGGCTGTGAGGAGCCAGAGCTGTATCAGCATCCTCCGCAGGCCCGCCATCTTGCGTCTGTCTTCAAAGAACTGAGCGAGAAGAACTCTCAGATACTCGTATCGACGCACAGTCCTTTCTTCGTCTCAGGCCGTCACTTTGAAAATGTCAGACTGGTCCGATGGGATGATGCCCAGAAAGAGTCCCATATCAAATGGACAACTTGTCAGGAGGTGGCGAAGACCCTTTCTGACGTAACCGGAGAAGAGGTGTTGCCAGTTGAGGCCGAAAAGGCTCATCTCCATCAAGCCCTTCAGCCTCATATCAATGAGATGTTTTTCTCACGCAAACTGCTTCTCGTCGAAGGTCTAGAGGATATCGCATATATCACCACGTGGTTGAATCTTACGGGGCGATGGGAGAGCTATCGCAAGAGCGGCTGCAATATTGTTGCGGTAAACGGGAAGAGCGCGCTCTTAGAACCATTGGTGATCGCAAAGAAGCTGGCGATACCACACTATGTCGTCTTTGATGCCGATGGAAATGTTGAGAACGCCGGTCGACGAAACCTTCATAGGCTCGACAACACGAAAGTCATTAAGCTTTTGGATGGCGACGCGAGCGAGCCATTTCCTACCGCAACCGTCTGGGCCGACCGTTTTGTTCTTTGGCCTGTCAACTTGACAACCACGCTTAAGGCGGAGGTGGGCGCCTCGGTGTGGGAAACTTCCTATTCTGCCGCGACGAAGGGATTGGGGAATCCCGAAGGAAGTTTTCTCAAGAACACCGTTCATATTGGTGAGCATCTCGCGATCCTGCAGAATAAGGGCAGTAAGTTGCCAACACTGGACCGACTCTGTGAAATGATACTCACGTTGGTCTAACGCATGGCGATCAGAGGTCCCTGTCAGGACCGTTGACAGGAGGCCTATAGGTATATTACTATAAGCCCGTGAATGATCTACTGCGCGCGATCAGGCCCGCCGTTTTTGTGGGCCCAAGCCAAAAGGACCTGCGGGCCTTCCCCGCGGCCGTTCGAAGCGAGATCGGCCAGTCCCTTTTCGAAGCGCAGCTTGGCGAGCACCCGCGCAACGCAAAGCCTCTCAAGGGCTTTGGTGGGGTGCTGGAGATTCGCGACAACTTTGACGGCGACACCTACCGGGCTGTCTACACCACGCGGTTTGAGGGCGTCCTATACGTCCTGCACGCGTTTCAAAAGAAATCAACGAGCGGGATAGCTACCCCGCAGAGACATGTGGACCTGATACGGCAGCGCCTGCGCGATGCCGAGGCCATCCACAAAGCAACAAAGGGAGACCGATGATGAGCACCAAGAAGAAGCTGCCCGCCCATACCAAGGGATCGGGCAATATTTTCGCTGATCTCGGCTTGCCAAATGCTGAGGAACACCAACTCAAAGCTGCACTGGTGGTGCAGTTAAAGCGGTTGATCACAGAGAGGGAACTGTCCCAGGTCGTTGCCGCCAAGATTGTAGAAATGAAGCAGCCTGACCTATCCAAGCTCCTTCGGGGCCAATTGAAGCTGGTTTCGGTGGAAAAGCTGCTGCGGATGCTCACGGCGTTCGACCAGGATGTGGAAATCACGGTAAAGCCGCATCGTAAGCGCGGCGAGGCTGGCCGGATTACCTTCATTCCGGCAACATAGCGACAAAGTAAGGGGGGCTCATGAACTTGAAAGCAACTGCGGCCGGTGCTGCGCATGAGCCCACCCTCAACTGCCCCAACTGCAACCATGAGATCAAACTGACGGAATCGCTGGCCGCGCCTCTGATCGAGGAAACGCGCCGTCGCTTTCAAGAGCAGCTTGCCAGCAAGGACGCTGAGGTCGCGCGCAAGACGGAAGCTCTCCGGCAGGAGCGCGAGCAGGTCGAGCAAGCGCGGGAGCAGGTCGAGGACCAAGTGAAGCAGCGGCTCGCCGCCGAGCGCAGCCAGATTGTTGCCGCCGAAGCTGAGAAGGCGCGGCAGGTCGTCGCCGCTGAGTTTCAGTTGAAGAGCGCTGAGCTCGATGAAATGCGCAAGACCCTGGAGGCCAACAACACCAAGCTGGCGGAGGCGCAGCAGGCCCAAGCCGAGCTGATGCGCAAGGAACGCGCGCTCGACGAAGCGAAGCGTGAGCTGGACCTGACAGTTGAAAAGCGGGTTCAGGCTTCGGTGGACGACATCCGCTCGAAAGCCAAGCAGGAAGCGGACGAGGCAGCTAGGCTCCGCGTCTCCGAGAAGGATCAGACCATCGAGTCCATGGCCCGGACCATCGAGGAGTTGAAGCGCAAGGCGGAACAAGGATCACAGCAGTCACAGGGTGAAGTTCTCGAGCTTGAGCTCGAAGAGCTTTTGCGTGGGCGTTTCCCGACCGATCTCATCGAGCCGGTCGGCAAGGGTGAGCTGGGCGCGGATGTTGTCCAGCAGGTCAACGGTTCGGTGGGGCAGCCGGCCGGCATCATCCTTTGGGAATCCAAGCGTACCAAGGCCTGGAGCGACGGATGGCTTGCCAAGCTTCGCGACGACCAACGACGCTGCGGCGCCGACGTGGCACTCATTATCTCTCAGGCTCTTCCAAAGCACATTGAGCAGTTTGACCTGCTCGACGGCGTTTGGGTTGCCCATCCGCGGTGTGCCCTGCCCGTTGCCGTTGCGCTCCGGCAGACGCTGATTGAGGTGAACAGCTCCCGGATGGTTCAACAAGGCCAGCAGACCAAGATGGAGCAGGTCTATCACTACCTGACCGGCAACAAGTTCCGGCAGCGGGTTGAAGCTGTGGTCGAGAAGTTCAATGACATGCGTGAGGATCTGGACAAGGAGCGCAAGTTCATGGCGCGCCAGTGGTCGAAACGAGACACGCAAATCGTTTCCGTGATTGAATCGACGGTTGGTATGGTGGGTGACTTGCAGGCCATTGCCGGGAAGGCGATGCCGGAAATCCCAAGTCTCGATCAACCACTCCTTGAGATCGGCGAAAAGATCGAGCGCAACGCGTCCTAGGTAGCTTTCACCTGCCTCGGCCCGGGATCGGGTCTTCAATTGGCAGGTTGTGAGCTACCGCAATGCCGCGGCGCAACAAGCAGATGGTTCGACTTTAAGTGGTGATATGCTATCTTCTCCTACTATTGAGGAGAAAATGAATATGCTTTCCAATGTTGCTTGTGAGGCCCTTAGAACGGGCGTGTGTCTGGAGTTGAACTACAATGGATTCAGCCGAGTGGTTGAGGTCCACTGCGTAGGCATAACGACCAAAGGCAACCCCGGAATGCGGGTTTGGCAGGTGAGGGGTGGAAGCGAAAGCAACGAGCCCGTCGGTTGGAAGATGCTTCTGCTCGACGAAGCCCTCGGGGCGAAGTTGACAACGGAACAATCGCAGGCGCCGCGGCAGGGGTACAAACGCGGCGACAAGGGAATGCAAAGCATAACCTGCGAAATCTAGACGCCGCTTCTACCATTCCAACGATGTAAACCTGCGGGCCGCAAGATCTTTTGGTGGCGCGAGTATGGTGACGCGCACCAATCGCGAATGGAGATCAGCACCCCAGTCCAACGTTCAACTGCCAGCTTCTTCCACGGAAGGAGACTTTCCGATGGCTGACGAGTTTGAACGCCTTCATGCGGGTAAACACAGCATCGTGCAGGAGCTGTTCATCAAGACAGCCGATGAGAACGACGTAACTGCACGCTTTTGCTTCGCGAACGAGCTTAACGTCGACTTCTTCTGGAATGCCTTGCATGCTCTGGAGAAGTAGCTCTGTACAACCCTACGTTCGTTGATCATGTCATTGCTTTTTTCCAGTCCACCGAGAAGCCAGCAGCATCTAACTCCTTTGCGAGTTCTCTCTTCCAAGCGCCGGCGGAATCGTAAGCGGTCCAAACCACCCCAGCGAAGTCGCTTGGTATCTCGACCTCGCCACGCCGTAATGCGCAAACGTTGCTACGTCCTAACTTCGCCATGAAATATCCCAGCTCCAGCAGAACGTTTTGACGCGCCCGTGGCTGTAGGGCTTCCCCCTTCTTTGCACCCTCGTCATCTGGCGTAAGAAGTACAACGGCAAAGTGCACGTCATTGTTAGCTTCTATTTTCTCAATCACGGTGCGATTTCGGCTTGCCTGTTCATTGAGGATTATGGGATCGCAGCCTGCGGCCGACAAAAATCGAGCAACGGATTCTCGCACGGCATCATCATGACCGTGCACAATGAAGACCTTTCTGTTATCAGCATTTGAGGACGGTTGCGAAGTCATTTGAGGCTCAAGCTCCTCCAATTCTTCCGTCAGCGTTTGAACTGCTTGGCGCAGCATCACAAAGACTTCTTGTTTCCCTTTGATCACGTCTTGTCGGTATTGCTCTAGTGTGGTCTCACCGCCAAATGATGGAATGTCTTCAGCCCAATTCACAGTCTTGCGGTATCGGTTGTACTCGACAGTGCCATGGCCAAACGCCCGAGAAAGAGTCTCATCAATCGATGCTTGAAGAGCACTCACAATGGGCGACCAGATTTCGAGATCGTGCGGTTCTAGCTCTTCGACTTCCGAGATGCGTCTTTGAATTCGCTCTATTGCCAAATTTAGACCTTTACGGTCTAGCACGGGACGCTGTGGAACGATTGTTCCAGTTGTTCCGCGACGCGCCATTCTCTCGTCCTCCCTAAGCAATTCGCTAACACGACCTACGCCGCCCCCAACGGTGGATTCGCGTTGCCAGCCGTGGATGAAGCGCCCTCAACACGTTATGATTGCACAGGATTTATAGGCAATAGGCTTGTCGTGTGAGGGGCCAAGTTAGAGTAGATCACAATAGCAGTCGGACATTCTGCGAAACCGGAGATGTGCGACCTCCCTCCCCATCTGTAACAGCACAAAATCTCCGAAAACTTTTCCAGAATCTAGGATCGCCGCTGACATCGGCTTCCGGTAATATATCTCACCCTAAGAGCCTGACCGAAAAAGTGGGCGGCTCTAACGGGCCTACGCTTCCTTCGGACCTTGCGGCCCTTCTCGACAGTTTCGGTTTCAATTAGGATTGAGCCCTTGGGAGAGAGTCGTGAGCGCAGCGTTGTGAGTAAGCGGCGAAACAAATCTTTGGTGAACGCGAATCCAAGCAGCAATTCCTCCGAACCTGTGGCGCTTCGTTTGACCCGGATCTCAATTTCCGGCATCTCCTCCAATTCGCCGCGCACCTGATCGTATCGCACACTCGACGTGCCAATCACCGCATCTCGGTCATTTGTTACTCTCGATTTGACCTTCGAGGATTGCACAGATCTCGCTTGTCCGCGACCCCGCCTGGAGCATTTCGGACGAGGTCCTCGCAAGCTCCTGCGCCGCCGTCCGGGCAATTCCGTCCCGCACCACCAAGCGCTTCTCGATCTAACGCGCCCAAAAAGGGCGACCAAAAGAGCCTTTTCCACGCCCCCGTCCGTAGGACATCATCACACAAACTGTGTCCCGCCCGTGCCATCAGTGTCGCTACAGTCGGGCGGAAGGGTTGCGGGTTTGCCCGTCTCAACGGCCTGACATTGCGTTCATCGCGGTGGTGCATGCGTTCGCGGCTTCGACCTTCTACGTAGGCAGCCGGATATCTTGCCTCGACATCAGCGCACGCACTGTCTATCTCTCCGGTTACGCGGCAGGCATGGATGAAAGCCCGCAGGCGCGCGCGTGCAGCGACCGACAGGCTGAGTTGGCCAAAGCGTTGCCCGCCGATGTCCAAGACCTGTGGGAGGCGTTGCTAGGGTTCACGCAGGAGCAGTTGATGCGTCTCTTGGCGCATTGTGCGGCCATTACGGTCGATGCGGTCGTTCGTCCGGGTTCGACTTCACCCCAGCCTCTAAAACACGCCGAGACGTTGGCTCAGGCGGTCTCGCTGGACATGGCGACGCACTGGCAGCCTACCGCCGCCAACTATCTTGGTCAGGTCACTAAGGCGGTCATCCTCGAGGTGGTGCGTGAAGGAGTGTCGGGGGAAGCGGCTGTGCAACTGGCAGACTTGAAGAAGCCCGCGATGGCTGAGGCCGCCGAGCGGTTGCTGGCTGATAAGGGCTGGTTGCCGCAGACACTGCGGTTATCGCTGCGTCCCCCGGAAACTGCACTCATGTAACTCTGCGCCCGAGCAAATATGCTGGGCGCAGAGTGCGACAGCATGTTTGCTCGCGGTAAGCCTACTCCGCGCGCTCGATATTCAGTTGGGAAAACCGGAGTTCGACGGGTGCAGCGTCAGTTCCTACCGCTCGCTGCGAGGTAAGCTTACATGCGAGGCGCCGTTCGTCAGGCGCGCAGCTTGAGTTCTCGTGCGCTGATGTGCTCGTGTCGCCACACTTCTCGAAAAAATGATCTCTGCGCTGGCAGTCACAGGGGCTGAGCGCCAGCGCTCACCCGCCATATGTTGTGAACGGCAGTGACGGTGGCCACTAGACTCTGGACCATCTCGCTCGACTCCCCTAATTTTTTCATCGATTCGGCGACCCTGGTTCAGCGTGTTCCCTGCCGCGGAATCGCGTTGACCCTGTCGCGGTTATCCCGTTTATTTCCTTGTATCTGAGCCGCGCGCAGGAAAATTGCTTTCGCGCTTGACACCTGCTTGAAAAAAGGTCAGCATTGCTGTCCTAATGTCTGTTAGGACGATCTTATAAGTTTTTACGTCTGCTGAGCTTGCGGCTTTATCGAGCGTTTCCAAACCGCCCGTTTTGTCGGCCGCAAAACACCACTGGGGAATGAGCACACTTTCCCCAGTGGACCTTTGAGGGGCCACGGTTGCGCTCGCGCACCGTGGCCTTTTCCATGAATTTTTTATTGCACGCATATCAGCCGCGAGATGACGCGACCTTGCGAGAAGTTCCGCGTCATGTAACAATATTAGGTAGAACGGGTTTGATAGAGCCTGATCTCCAAAGTGCTCGGCGAGCGTCCACAACTCGCATTGGCGATCCGAGGTTCTGACAAAACGGGAGGATCGCTATCCCTCCCACACATAAGACTTGAAGTGCGCATTCCGCGCGCTCGTTGGCTGTTGGGAGTTTGCACGTGCGCTTTTTCGCGCCCGCAACTGTTGCAGTCGTTCGTCTACAGGGAGGCATTTCATAATGCTTCGCCTGTTGCTTCTGGTTGTCTTGACCTCGATCACGCTCGCTGCAAGCGCTCTTTGGCTGTTCGTGGTGGTCGGCAGCTTCTGGGTGATGCTTCCGCTTCTTGCCGCGATGGGCTTGGTGTTCGCCGTGCTGCGTGTGTTCGGGCTTGCCATTATACCTGGCAGCGTCCTCGCCATTGTGGGAACGCTTTTTGCGATTGCCGTCGTCAGCTTCGCCATGTTCGCGCTGTTCAGCCTCATCGGCATCCAGTTCGGGCGGGGACTGCTGGCGCTGGACGACGAGGCAAGCGACATCCGCGCTCTCATCGACCGAAGCCGCGCTATCGAGCTGCATGATACGGAAGGTCGGTTGATCGGCATACTCCCAGCCAACCTCGACCCGGCTCGCACGACCGCCCCCTATCTCGCGGTCGACATCCGCGATGAAGAGGTCCCTCCCGTCTTCGCAACGTGCCTCGTCTTTCTCGAAGACCGATCCATTGGATCTTCTTGGCACGTGTTCGGCGTCGACTTCTACCGGATCGGCTCTTCGGTCGTTTCGCTCGGCGGAGCGGGCGGACGGCGCGGAGGATCGGGTCTTGCGGAAATGCTCGAGCGCTCGCTGCGGGTCAAAATGCCCAACCCGAAGGCGGGCTTCCTCACTGAATTCACGCGTAAGCTCGCAAGTTATCAGCGCTTGCCCGCCATCGAGGTCATCTTCCCGACTGAACGGGACATCATTCGTGGAGCGAGCATACACCTCCCGCTCGTCATCGGCGGTAGAAACTCGGGGTGGGGTGATGAGATCCGTGGCGTCGCATTGGCCGCGCTCTTCCTTGGGAAGCAAGTCGGCGAGCTCAGCCCGGCGGAACAAGCTCTCCTTGCTGCCGCGGTCAACCTGCCGTTGCGGGGCGGGTCAAATATCGACCCCGCGACTGAGACGACGTGGCAAAAGGCGCGTGAGCGCGCCAACAAGTGTCTGACGCAGGCTACTTTCCGCGAAACGTTCGATCCGCAAGGCGCTCGCGACGAGCTGCCTCGCATACGGCCGTCGCCGCGGTTTGCGACGATTTCCCCCGCGCGGGCGAGCACGGAGCGGCTCAGCGGGCAAACCGCAACCGTCGTTCGCGAGGTCGAGGCGATGGTCGGACCACAATGGAGCGAGCAGATCCGGCGGATTTCCTTGAATGGTGCCCAGGCTCCCAATTTGCGCGCCGATTTTCGCGAGGCTGCCCGCGAGGTTGAAAGCCGAAGCGGAGCAAATTTGAACGTACCGCTGTGGTCGGGCAATGATTCTGCGCTCATCTACGCAGCAGTTGTCGACTCCGCCGGGCATATCGTGGCCTCGGCATCAAACACTGACATCAATATCGCAAGCACGCCGCTGCCGATCGGCTCGACAGCCAAGATCGCAGGTGCCGTTGCCATCGCCGCCACGCTGCCCGATGTGCGTTCGATGCTCGGCGCGTATGCCCGGTCGAATAGTCCGGCGGTCGAGCGCATCCTCCTGCGCGTTCCCGAGAGCAACGTCGCCGGCGCCTTTGACGCCTTGGGGTGGGAACGGCCCAGCGGTCAATCCGCGCGGCGCCACGCCGCCTATGGCGCTGTCGAGGTTCCTCCCGTCAACGTGCTGCTGGCCTGCGTGGCGGTCACGGACCTGCTCTATATCGAAAGGCAATCGCCCGTCGAGCTGCAGCGTCTGGTCGCCTCGGTCGAGACTATCGAGGGGGAGCGTATAGGGCCGAAAGCCAAACGACTTGATACCACCCGCTTGGGCAGAATGTTGAATGCGCGCACGCGAGGAAAAGCAGCCACACTGCTCGCAGCTCCTCTTGGCCGCAATGGCACGATGAGACAGGTCGGAGTTTTCCTCTCGCAAAAGGGTGTTGCTCACGCCTGGGGAAAGTCCGGCACGGCTGACGCCTGGTCTCGTGCCGACGGGGCGAGCCGGGCGCCGACTCGTGCGCTTTGGCACGTCGGAGGATTTGAATACAGGGGGCGCCGACTGACGTTCCTTGTCGTGGTCGCGTCGCGCGACGGCCGGAAACCCTTGGGATTTGTACAGTCGCCGGCCCTCGCGCCGCTGACAATAGCCCTTCTTACCCAGGCACTACGTGCTGAAGAGGACTGATCATGATGCGCAACAAGCCCCGGAAACGCAGGACAGGTTTAGCGACCGCGATGGGCCGGTCCATCTTCGTCCTGTGCGCTGTCGCGCTCTTTGTCTTCACTGCCAACGGCATCGCAAGCTATCTTAAGCTCGACACGCTGACGGGGCAGGATTGGTGGATTGGATTCGGCAAAGCTGCCGGACCCGCTCTGATCGTCGTCGGGGTCTTAACTCTGGCGCTAGCCAGGTGGCATGAAAAGAAGTCCTTTTCGACCTTCTGCGTCCTTCTGTTCTGCTTCTTGGTCTCCTTCGCGGCGTCAATGAACTACTGGTTCAGGGCGATGCGAGGCGAAACCAAGACCATCGAAGTGTATGACACTCAGCGTAGCGAAGTCGTGAGACAGCTGTCGATCGCACGCGACCAAATGGGTCTCGTCGTCACTGATCTCGAGAAACTTGCTACGGAATCGAGTAACAAGCGTGACCTTGAGAAAACCAAGGGCAACACCTGCGAACGGCAGACCAAGCCGAAGCCCGGAGAGCGCTACCTCTTCAGAAAGGCCGATGCCGAACGCTTCGAGGGGATCAACGCGAGCATCAAGCACATCCCTACGCGGCTCCAGGACGAGATTACCTCGGTACAGAACGTTAAGCCGACGCCTGGGAAGGGATTCGCCACGAACCTTAACACGCTGAGATCCGCACTCAATACTCTGCAAAGTGCCCAATCGGACCTTGCCCTTGAGCAAGCCAGGAAAGACTTGGCGGGCCGAGTTGCCGAAGACGACAAACCTCGCAGCGAAGGCAAGGTCGTCTTCTATTGTCCAGACCTCTTCATTCGCGGCTTGGCGCAAGGAGCCGCGAAGCGCATCGAAGGCTTCCAGACTCTCAGGGCACCGGCAATCGAAGTGCCCGACTTTTCTCAGGCCGCCGACAGCATGCAAGTCTTCGCCATGGTGCTGGACAGGCCGAATTGGTTTAAGCCGGGCGGACTGTCAGTGAGCGACGTCATTGCGCTCATTATGGCGCTGACCATCGAGATCGGCATGGCTTCCACGGCCAGTGCCTTCAGCCGCCGTCTGGTCAGCGAGAGTGCCATTGATCGCTTGCCTGAGATCCTTGATCGCGATCCGGATTTTGCGATGGCCGTGGTCCGTACGCTCGCCGGCGATCCTGACCAGAAGGTTCGAGAGGTGATGGACCTCATCGAAAGCCACGAGAAACGGCTCTTTGGCTACCGCCGTCTGGTGGTGCTATACGGCAGCAAGGATGAAGGTGCACGGAAGCTCGCCTGGAACGCCTCTGCCATGCAGAAGATGGGACTGATTGAACCCGACTCATTCCTGTTCGCATCGCTCCGTCTTCGTGCGTCAATGCCCTATTTGTTCAAGCGCGGGGTCTACGACCGACTGGAAGTCTTCCGGATCAAGGACGATGCCTTCGACGAACTCCGCTTGCGGGAATTCGTAGTCCGCGTCAACGCCGAGGTTGCGCGGGTCAATGAGCCGCCTCAGCAGGACAACGAGCCGCCGCGCTGGCAGCAAGCAGCTGAATAGTTCCAACGGTGTCAGATTCAACAGCGCTTAGCTCGATTGCGAATATGACGAATGTGCTGCGCAAGCCGGGTCAAGGTCTCGGCTTGCGGCTCCGCGGAGTCACAGGTCTTCAGGTGTGTCTTCGTCAACCCGCCATCTTATGAGTGCAGCGATTGCTGCGGCCGCATTGCAGAAGGCGAATAGAAGACTAAGTTTTTCATAAAGCGACATCGCATTCTCTCCTACAGAGAGCCGAGGCTGCCAAAGTTCTGGTTTCGCTCGGTTCTGGCGTGCATGAGAGCTTTTTCGAAATGCCCGAGGAATCCGCAGAAGCCGACTTTGTTCATGTTGCAAAATTGCAGCGCCATCGCGATCCGGCTGCGGGTTCGGAGCTTGCTGGCCTGCTTCCGAAGATCATTAGATACCTCCTCGATACCGGGGAATATTCGTCGATTGACGATGCCGTAGGCAGTGCGATGGATCAGAGCGACTACGATGCCGTGGTAAACCACGGCGCGTCGTTGGCGAGAAACGACATCATCGCTCTGCTTAAGCGGATCGACGACTCCCAAGTCCGGCTTCACTTTTTCAATGAGGCTCGCGACGCATCTTTGATGCGCCGGGCTCGTCTGCAAAGATCATTTTCGTTTGTTTATGGTCTGTCGCCTTACGAAATTTACAGCAAGAGAATTCCCTTCAGAACGCTCAGCGCTTCAGACGACAGGGACGCCTTAGCGCAAGATTACTGGACTTCTCTGCTTTATCGAACGATGCATTCGCTCGATGTGCCAGTTACTCCCGTCACTGCATCAAACGTCGAATACTTGACGGAGCAACTGGTCGATAGACCAAGGCGCCGTCTCGGTGAGGCGGCGGCACTTAGGCACGCGATGATTCTTCTTTATGCTTATCGCTACAAGCAGTCTTTTACGGACGGCGATCTGTTACCTCTACTAAACGCAATTTTTGTCACTATCGACCTCGCAGCCCAGGTAAACGACATCTTTCTCCAGGGAAAGCTGATCGAGTTGCTCAGGAACGACGTGAGATGCCATCTCTCCGGTCCTCCAATGGATGTCTGCGATCGCATGATCAGCAGCACAGAATCTACGATAATCAGGCACGGCCTTCAATTTCGGCCTGGTTCTGAGGCGGCCCTCCGGAGTCATGCTTCGACGTTGAATGCGTTAGGCAAGCTAGACTCCGCTACGAGCGAACTTGGCTTCATCTCGGACAATCCTCGACTTGGCATGGCCTGGATGAGTACTTGTTTTCAGGGGATCCAGACATCCATGGCGGCCGGCTTGCCGCGATCCGAAGTAGACCGATTTGTAGCTCTCTACGATAAGACGGGAGAGAAGCTTGGGAAGCTCAATCTCGGATTCCGACCAATGAGCGAAACGCTGAAATCGCGGCCTTCCGATATTTACATGTCTGATCTTCAAACCGAGATGTCGATCCATAGACCGAATCCGACTCATTCCTTAGAGAGCCCGGAGGAAGAAGGAGCCTGGGGTTTTGATCCCGAAGGCGCGATCGCGATTTCATCCCAGGCGCTCAATGCGCTAGACCATATCTCAAAATCCGCTGACACCGCTGTCGCCAGTCTGCGAATGGGCTTGGCTGAGGCAATTCTCTGCCGAAATGTCCGCTGTCATGGACCACATAGCGCCCATAAATGGAATGATCGCGAGCGGCTGGAATATAAGACCGCGAGGGAGGCCGCAGTGAATGATTTTATGCAACTGAGTATGAAATGGAAGCTCCGCCGCCTTGCGCGTCTTGAGCTTGGCGGAGCTGGCGTTGTTGCCCCCCAATGGGGTATGACCGATCTCTTTCGAAAGAGTCGCCGAGCAGTAGGATACGCACAGCAGCAGTGACGTCTCGCCTCAAATTTCTGCGAAAGCTGAACCGGTGAAATCTAGTTGACGACAATGGCTCCGGGCGCTTCCACGCAGGGCATCTAGCCAAGGCTCCAATCGCTCCTTTTTCGTCCAGTATATATGCTCGCGAACATCGTGACGGACTGCTCGCGGATTGTTAAGTCGATGCGCCAGGCAAAATGCCTTCCTGCGTCAGCTCGACGCCGGTCACCAGGCAATGCACGCACCTCTCGATATTTGGCTTCTTCGCCATTGGCTCGAACCTCGTTGCGTTAGCCACCACCGTATAGCATGCGTGCTAACGTTGTATCTCCGATGCCATTCCCTAGGGCAAGCTAAGTGGCTTCCGAGCCATCTCCTCCTCACCTCCAACAACAAAACACATTCTGGCGTGTTCCTATTGCGTCTCAAGCCCATCTCCCGTTGCGCGTCTAACCCCAATGCACGGCCAGGAGGACGGGTAAACTAGGCCCGAGGCGCGTCAGCGCAAGGCATCCAACCG
Source organism: Bradyrhizobium sp. UNPF46 (assembly GCF_006658625.1). NCBI lineage: Bacteria > Pseudomonadati > Pseudomonadota > Alphaproteobacteria > Hyphomicrobiales > Nitrobacteraceae > Bradyrhizobium > Bradyrhizobium sp. UNPF46. The sequence continues at coordinate 131,886 of NZ_LFJB01000026.1, read as the reverse complement.
TTTCCCAAGGGGAGCCCGCGGCCGGACCCTCCGTTGCGCCGCCGCTATCTCCTCGTTCCTTGAGATTTCCCGTCCGGCCGCGATTGGCGCAGCCGGCAAAACCAAACGGGAGATCGTCAAATGAAACGCAACGAAAAGAACCAGCGCCCACACGGAGTCTTTGTGGTCGAAGGTGAAGGCGACAAGGCCTTCTGGACCAAGATCGGCGCCGCATGGCCGCACGAAGACGGTAAGGGCTTCAACCTTCAGCTCAGCTGCCTGCCCCTGGATGGCCGCCTGGTCGTCCGCGAGCCGAAGACCGAGAAGGAGACGGGGCGATGAGCCCCGTTACCTCTTCCCGCTTCCTGGTCAAATGCTTTGACTACGAGGAATGGGCAATCGTCGTCGAGGCGACGAGCCGCGAGGATGCGATCCGCAAAGCCGAAGCCATCTACCTCACCGACAGTCTCGGCATCATGGGCAGCTTCGAGTTGCTCAGCCGCGACGTCGGTTGGAGCGCAAGACGCCTCGTGCAGGACGTGCAATCATGAACTGCCTATCCAGGAAGTCCGCAATACTGCAAGCTGGCAGACCACCGTGCCCTTATGGTAATGTTGCGGCCATGCAAGACGACCAGCTTGGCATAGAATTCCATCCGATGACTCGCATCGAGGTGAAGCAGTATTTGAACTGGTTTACCGATCCGGTCATCAGCGCGAGGATGTTCCGCCCGACAGAAACTTGGGTGGGATACGTGCTAGATGGCGAAAGACCGTTGGCGTGGGTGGCGTATGTCGGCAACGCTATGGTTGGGCACATTCAGGTCGAATATTATCCAGAGGACGTTTGCTCCATCGCCCTTGCCGTTGATCCGTCGCTCAAAAGACAGGGGTTGGGCGCCAAGGTCTTAACCAAGTTTGTGCGAGAATATCTAAGTTCACTCCGCGTCGAGGCATTCATCGAAGCGGATAATGTGGCCAGTCGAAAAACGTTTGAGAAGGCGGGCTTCAGACAGACGACAAGCGCTCCGGATGAGGATGGGATGTTGAAATACGTATTCCCAGGCGCCTCTCAATAGGTGGATATTATTGGGTGCGAAACCTGTAAGCCAAAAGAGCCCATTGATGCAGGATGCGGACAAACAACGAGAGAGGATTCTTCCGCCTCTCGTAGAGACTAGGTCCGCCCTTTACACCCCGCTGAAATTCGCCATCCCCAGGAACACTTTTCTTGCCCATCGACGTCTCCCTTTCAATGTACACGTTATGATAGCACTTTCTCACTAGGTAGCAACTTGGTGACCTCTGGCTAGTGCTTGTTGGAGCCACCGCTCTATGGCGAGGACAGTTGGCCGAAATTCCTCGGCTGCCGGCGCGGCATAAGCGGTCCGATCGACAATGCCGAGTTCGAACACAAGTCTGATCTTGTCGCTATCGGGCGCAGGCTGTTTTGCAATGGATTCCCGGAACGTTGCTTTCTGGTGCGGCAGTGCTGGCCATATCCTTTCCGGGATCAGGGCCAAAACTGCCGCTTTGCGTTGATGGTAAGAGGTTGCGTGGCTTGCCGAAAAGCGCTCGTGGACGGGCAGGCCAAGTGCACTCGGAAGGAATGTCGACGTCAAAAATGGATACTCTATCGCGAGCGACGACGAACTAACCGGAAGTTCGAGAGGAAAGAGGGTATCGTAGGCGTCGGCCGAAGCCCAATCGTCAAAAGTAGCTTCATGATGATCAATCAGCGCCTTGTAGTGCATTTGCTCCCAATCCTCACACAATTGTCGAAGTGGGGCCGTTAGCACTTCCTTGGGCGATACTTCGTGCATTTGTGGATAGTTGGTAGCCATGTACAGCAGGTTACGGTAGCGCCTTGGAAGCGGCAGGCTAAGCAAATGCAAGGCCTCACATATTGGGCCGTACCAGCCGTTTTCGCAGACCAGCCTCGTGTACCTCCAGGCTCGGCGTGCAGAATCAGTAAGGTGAGGCAGTAGGTAACGCGGACTGCCGAGCGCCTCATCAGCACCGGCCCCGGCTAACACCACGTCTACCCCGAGTTCCTGGGCTGCATGCATCAACCCGGCCGTGGACCACGGCATCGCTTGGAGGCATGGTCCTCTTGGGTCCCATTCGGGTTCGCAAATCTGCGTCGTAGCGACGTGGACTACTTTGTCCGAAATTGCAGCCGCGAGCCTTGAGGCCGAGGCGGCTATCGCGTTGCCGTCATCCGTTATCTGTTCCGAAGTCAGTGCATAGATTGGCACGGCCTTTTCTTGAGCCAATTTTGTCGCCGCGCAAAGTACAGCTGTTGAATCCAGGCCGCCGGAGAACGCCACCGCGATACCATTCGCATGGCGAGTGAGGTCATGGACCGATTGCAAGAAAGTAGCAGCAAGATCGGGACGCCCTTGCAGGCAATCGTCAGAACCTTTGATGCGCGGATGCCAAGTGAATGCGGACCGTTCGCAGCTTATTCCTTCCCATGGAGGGATAGGTACAAAATCACCAAAGTATGCAGGACTGCTAAGCAGCAGAGCTAGAGCTTTAGTTGAGACGCGCGACTCGGGTGTTAATAGCTCGAGGATATCTTCGGAGCGCCGTCCTGAAGCGGTCACGTAAGCCGGCGAAAATGGATAAATGGATTGCCGTGAGCCTGCTGTGTTGGCCATGCTCTTCAATCTGTATATCGCCACCAGTGGATGTGCTGGAGAAAGAATGAAGTCTGATCGACTGAAAACAAAAGGGCTGGAAATGAGAAGCCGGGCTTCGGACAGAACGATCATTGCATCGGGATGTAACAGTCCGCTTCGAAACCGTTGGCGGGTCGCCAGTTGCCGAAGTAGAAAAATTGGCATTGCCAGTAGTTTACGTTCCTGGAGATCATGCCCTTGAACAGGACTGTGGCTTGGCCTGATTGCTCAACAACGATGCCAGTCATCACTTCGTATTCGCGCGGCCGACTGACAAACTTCTTATGGGCCGCGATGAATGCCTGATCGAGATCGGTCGCTTTGAATTTCACTTTTTCGGGACTGCGTCCATCCATCCTAGGCTTAAATTCGATGAGGACTTCGCCGGGAAAAAGCACGACCTCTTCGCGCCTGGGCTGAGGAGCTGGATCCGATGCCGGTGGCGAGGAAGGAGGAACCGGTTTTTCGTTGCCGGCAAAGAGATTCAAAACCTTCGAGAAGAAAGACATCAAGCTGCTCCATTTTCTGGTGTGTCGCCGGGTGTTGTCGACAAGCGGAAATCAGCCCGCCCAAACCTGTCCTCTAACAGTTTGTCCTCGAAGGCCTTGATTGCCTTCAGTCGGGCGGGGCGCCGGCCGCCTTCAAGGACGATGACTCTATCTTTGTAGTCAGGTCCCATGAGTTCTTGCGGCGTTGCAAGCGGCTTCTCGGCGCTGGAAAACAGTCCGCGTGTGCCGCCGAGTTCTTTTGACAGCTCGTGCGCGAGGGGGCCGGTCGGCTCGATGAAGCATCTTGCCGCCATGAGATCGAGGATACGCTCTGCATCACCGTATGCCTGTTCAATCTGGGTCTTGCCCTGAGCGAAGAGCCAGAGACGAAGACCGGACTGACGGCCGAGTGCAAGCATTTGCTCAATTTCCTGCATGAAGCCGAGCTGGGGGAATTCATCGAGGAAGAAGGTGACCGGGGAGAGGTCCCACTGGTCGCGGGCATCGCGAATGGAATAGAAGATGTGGCCGAGCAGCGCCCTGATGAGCGGGCGATAGCTCTCTAGCTCCTCTGGAGTCACACACAGGTAGAGCGTGCCATTGCCGGGCCGGAGGCCGATAAAATCAATGGTGGTTTCGCCAATGATTGGCTCCAGGGCCGGCGAGCCCCAGATCTCCACGTGGCGCAGCACGGTGTCGTAGAGGTTGGAGCGGGTCTCCTCGTCGGCGTTCTGCAACTGGTTGCCGACGCGCACAAGGCTGCGGATGCCGCAGCCTTGCAGGAAGCCGATCTGCATCTCCAACTGCTTCTTTGACGGGGAGAACCAGTCCACAACCGCCGACATGTCCCGGCGTCCCTGGTAGCGGTGCAGGCATACGTCGTACAGCGCGGCATGAAGCAGTTGCGCCGCGCGGCCTTCCCAAAATCCTTTCGCTGATTTTGAATCCGTGGGTACCATCAGTAGCGGCAGCAGCCGGCTGATGGCCGAGTATGCCTCGACCGGGTCGGAAGGTATCGTATCGAGGGGATTGAAGCAGACGGTGTTGTCACGATCTCCCGGCTTAAAGAGCTGGACCGGTCCTACGTTCTGCGCGCGCCACCTGCTCGTAAGGTCGAACAGCTCGGGCTTGACGTCCAGGACGATGGCCGGTGCGCTGAGCCGAAGCAGATTGCGGACCACATGTGCCTGGCTCTTTCCGCGTCCCGGCCGGGCGATGGTGATGAGGCTTTCGCTGCCGTCGAAGAAGTAATCCTCGCCGGAGTGTTCGAATACGCCAAGAGAGAGGGGCGCGCTGCTCATCTGGATGTTGCCCAACCGCCGCCCGAGCCTGAGTTCAACTGACGGCGTGCCCACTCGGCCATGCCCGTGTCGGGGAAGTGCTCCACGTAGATATTGACCATATCGACCGCCTCGGAGAAGGCGTTGTCGAAATGTGGCGTGAAGTGGAAGAGGCACTTTTCCTGCAAACTCGCGCGGTTCTCTTCGAACCAGCTTCCGCCGGAACGTGCCTGTTCGTACTCGACCGCGGCTTTGCTATCGCCGTTCATGACGGCCATATAAAATTGGCCCAAGAACTTCTCGTAGCTACCTTCGCTTTCGTCGATCAGTGGCCTGATGAGCGATGCGTAGTCCAGCATTCGTAGCCACTTCAGGACGAAGAGATGGCGCGCGGGGAGCGTGCCGATGGCGCGCCTGAGGATCATTTGGTGAAAGAATAGCTGGACGCCGCGATCTTCGAGATAGACCAGCGTCGTCGCCTCTTCTGATAGCTCCTTCTCCACATAGTCCACCACATGGTGGTGCAGGGAGCCCGGGATTTCCTTCTCCTGGTGGAGCGGTGCGAGCAGCAGTTCCGCGCGAGGCATTGGCGCTCCGAGAGGCTTGCAGGATGAGGGAAGGCTGACACTGACATAAGGAGAGGCCGGGATGCGCGTCGAGCGAACCCGGATTGCGGTGAGAGCTATCGCTAAATCGGCCGGCTCTCGGAAGTTAAGTCCAATGCTCTCTGGGTACGACGCAAGTTGCCGAACGGCAGCGGTGCCAAGACCATGACAATCCCCCAACCCCTGATTGAACCCAGCATAATTCAACAGTGTGGTCAGGCCTCGTCAAGGTGCGTGGCAAGCTGGGGATGGCGGATTTTTAGGCTTCTGCGGGCCGGGACGGGGGGCGGAGAATTTTCGCGTCCAGCGGGAGGAGGGGGCTTGCCAGTCGACGGGCGGAGACTAAACTTGCGGTAGTGCGCACTTATGGGTTTTCAGGGAAAACCCGGCGCGAGTACCCGAGGTGTTGATGGCTATTTACAGCCTGCATCACAGCTCGATTGGCAAGTCCACCCAGGACGAGCCGTACACCGCCGCTGCGCATATCCGATACATTACGCGGGCCAGAGCCCTGGGCCGGGTTGACGGCGAGCGCATGCCGACTCAGGCCGAACAGGCCATAGGGTATCTGCGCAAGGCCGAGGACACCAGCCGCAAGAACGCCCGCGTCATCGACAAGGTCATGTTGGCGCTGCCTAAGGAGTTGAACGCGGAGCAGCGGGCGGCGCTGGTGCGCTCGTTCGCCGAGGACCTGACCAAGGGTCGCGCCCCATGGCTGGCGGCCTTCCACGATAAGGGCAAGGACGCGAAGAACCCTCATTGCCACCTCGTCATTCGCGACCGCGATCCCAAAACCGACAAGCGCGTCATTGGCATGAGCGAGGTCGGCTCGACGGAGCGGCTGCGGAAGGCATGGGAGAAGCATGCCAACCTCGCCCTTGAAGCCGCCGGCATTGATGCACGGATTGATAGGCGGACGCTCGAAGCGCAGGGTATCAAGCGGCAGCCGACCATTCATGAGGGAGTCAGGGCGCGGCGGATGAGCAGGGAAGGGCGTACGCCGCATTCGCGGCGGCGCTCCTTTCGTAATCGGCCGCGAACGCGCAGCAAGAGCCGTGTCGTGGATTACCGGAAGCTTGATAAGGGCATGAGCCGGACTGCATACAATCGACGAATTCAGTTGGCCCATGATACCGATGAGGCGCGGTGGGCCGCCATCGACGCCGACAGGCAGGCGCGGGAGATCGAGCATCTTCGAGGCATTCACCGCCCTGATCTGGACCACGGGAGAGCACGAGGGTTTAAGCGAAAGCTTGAATGATGTTGGCGACCGGAGGACTTCGTCGTACGATTCAGACGTGGACGATTTGGAAACCGGCTTCTCACTCATGCAAAAACGCCAGCTGTTGCAGTTGAAGAAGTGGCTCGAAAGGCAACGTGCCTACAAGGAAAAGATTGAATGGCTCGAAGGTATTCTTGCCGATCAGGGCCGCAGCGAAGATCATAAACGCGCTCTGAATGTGCTGGAAGACTACAAGCGGCGGCTGGCCAACGCCAATGAAGCTATCGACCTTAGCATTCACGTCCTTGGACTCATCGATAAGACATTCGATCTTGAGAAACAGCTTGCCGAAATATTGGAAGATCAGCTTTAGGGAAGTGTATGAGTGAGGAGGAAGACCGTGATCGCCACCGCGAGTTATCCAATCTGCGGTGGGAGATTCACAAGCTGAAGACAACGGAAGCAGCGTTAGAGGAGCGTTTGTCGCAGGCTCCGCCAGAGGCAGTTGAACGACTCCGCGAGCAGCTCGGGGGCTGCAAGAAGGAAATCATGCTGGCGACCGCTAGATTTACCTACCTGGAAAAGCTGGATGTCCAGTCCGTCAAGAGTCGCCACGAGGAGGATGAGCTTCAGCTAGAGCGAAAGCCAACGAAGCCTCGTCGGTAAGTGATTGTCAGTCATCCGTTGTTATTCAAGTAGCTGAACTTTTCTTTGTTTTTCAGCCCAAACAAATGGTGGAGTTACCGCAGAAGAGCAACGCTTGGCGCGTTGGAGAATAGTTGGGTGGGGAAGGGCGCACTTATACATCGCTGCGCGACATAGGTGCACGGCCGACACAGCGGCCGTAAGGTGTCGCTAACGCGACAGGTCTTGGGGGAAATGGCTTCGTATCACCTTTCAGCACAACCGGTGAAACGTTCCGAGGGGCGCTCGGTGGTGGCCATGGCGGCCTATCGGGCCGGAGCTTTGTTGAAGGACGAGCGGCGCGGCGTCGATGCGGACTATCGGCGACGCAGGGGCGTTGTGCATGCGGAGATCATGGCTCCTGACGATGCAGCGGACTGGATGTTTGATCGGGAGCAGCTCTGGAATGCCGTGGAGCGGATGGAGAAGCGCAGGGATGCGCAGCTGGCCCGCGAGATCAACATGGCGTTGCCTCATGAACTCAGCGATGAGGAGCGTCTGGAGTTGGTCCGTTCGTTCGTGAGGCAGGAGTTTGTGAAGCTGGGGATGGTCGCCGATTTTGCGATCCATGCGCCTGTGCCCGAGAAAGGGGATGATCCGCGCAACCATCATGTGCATGTGTTGCTGACCATGCGCCAGGCCGGCGGCGGAGGACTGCGGCGGGTCAAGACACGGGGCTGGAACAGCGAAGACATGCTCGCAAAATGGCGCAAGGCCTGGGCGGAGCATCAAAACCGCGTGCTGAAGCGGGCCGGTCATGCTGCGCGGGTTGATCACCGAAAGCTGTCAGTTCAACGTGCAGAGGCGGTTTGGTCTGGCAACCGTCGACTTGCGGCTGAGCTGTCGCGTAAGCCTGAAATCCACATTGGCCCGAAGGTCAGGAATGCGGGCAGTCTCAAGCCGGAGAGTCGGGTCCGTGTGGTAGGGCCGAAGCGAAGGAAAGACGCAAGGCAGGCTCCGGTTCTGCGCGAGGTGAACTATCCCCAGTTTGACCAGGGCAGCCGTGCGCAGTGGGTCATGAGCCGACTCACGAGCAATGCGCGCTCATTCCAGAAGATGTCCGCCAAGGCCGAGCGACATGCCGCGCGGCTGCGGCAACGGCGAGTGTATTATCAGAGGCTCGCCGAGGAGGGTGAAGATGAGACGCGGGATGAATTTATTGCGAAGCGCGAGCATGCCCGGCAGCGGTTGATCGAGATCGCCTACTGGCTGGGAGAACTGGACCTGCTCTTCCTTGCGTTGCTCGGAATTCGCGAGAGTCAGTTGGTGCGCCGCTCCATATGGGCTAACCGGCTCGGAAGGTGGCAGGCGCGTGATCTGGCCTCCGGCAGGGTCAGGCTATGGATGCCGGAATGACGACGATGCCGGGTTCACTGAACCCGGCACCATCTCGTTTCCAAGGGCGCGATTACGCCCGTGTGAGAGTTCGCCTGGTGGCGTTGGCTTTCGCCGTGTCGAAGATCCCGGTCAGTTCGTCTCCCGTGAAGTTATTCTGTGCCGCTGCTGCCTTGTAGGCTTCGAGGCGGCGGTCGATCACTTCGGCGGGGAGGATTCTGATGAACGGCGCCTTGCCGTGGGAGCGCCGGTCGCCATTCAGCGGAAGGTTCAGGATTTTCATGTGCACACCAAAAGGTGGCATATCTTGCGCGGCCCATAGGGCAGCAGAGCAATGATCAAGATAAGCCAATACGCTCCCAGGCTTATCGTTGACCGCGCAAATCCTTCTCCTGACACTCAAGAAACCGCAGTCTCTGGCGGTTTTGCAGGAGATGGGCGTGGTGGCCACGAGTCGTACTTGCCGCGCCAGCGCAGGCTAAGCCAAGAGCGGTAGTTGACCTTGCGGGCAAGTACCGGGTGGCGGAGGATATCGCTGCGGTAGATGACAACCGCGTACCTGCCGGGCAACCGCATCACCTCCGATGGGTCTAATAGCCAGCGTCCCGTTTCGGATTGGCCAAGCGAGTGGTGTTGGCGGATAGGGTCGATGTTGCTGTGCGAGGTGCCTTGGTTTCGGGAGAGGGATGTGGTCTGCCCCACGATCTCCGATACGAATTTGGCAGCGTCCAGGTCGCTTACGTTGAAGAATACCTTGCAGGCGGCGTTGGCGAGAAATGACCCGGCGCGGCGGTAGATGGCGCGGAGTTGGTTCATGTCTTGGAAGACGAGCAGCGGCGTGCAGTAGGCGCGTAAATAGCCGACCCCTCGTTCCAGTGGCTCGAGGTTGCCAAGGGCGGCGGCTTCATCGAGCAGCAGGAGAACCTTGCGCTTGGGGCGCGGCAGGTTTTTGGCGCGCGTGAGCGCATTGAGGACGCTGCCGACCATCACGCGGAGGAAGCCTGCGTAGATGTCGAGCTTTTCCTCATCGACGACCAGGTAGAGCGTCTTAACCTCGGTAACCAAGTTGCCGAGCTTGAAATCAGAGTACCGGCTGATCTCGCCAGCAGGGCCTCCGCCCGTCCAGACGCGGGTGGCCTTCTCGGTGTTGGACAGGATGCTCCTGAACTCTTCGCTGCCGTCCATGGAAAGGAAGCTGGCAGCGATTTCGGCGGCGGCCCTCGGCCCCGAGACGCTGATCGACTGTAAGAGGTCCTTCAGGGATTCTGGAGGCAGGGTGGACAGTGTCCGGACTTGCGCGAGATTCCGCTGTTCGGGCGGCAGTCGCATGACGTGAAGGATGATGCACGCGAGAAGGCCCTCCGTCTTGGCGTCCCAGTGGCTGGTCTTCTCATCCGGAATGATCATGAGGCGTGCGAGCGCCTCCGCATCGTCCCGCTCGTGGAAAGTGCCGGCGCGGATCATATCGAGCGGATTGAAGTGGTCCGAGCGGTGCGGGTCCGTGGTATCCAGCGCGCGGACCCTGCCGAGCGTCTCTCTTCTACGTCGCGTGATTGCGCTGTTTTCTCCCTTGATGTCGGTGCAGACGATTGAGCCGCGATAATCAAGCAGGTTGGGGATGACGATCCCGACGCCCTTGCCGGCGCCCATCGGGGCGAACACGGCAATCATGCCGTCTTTGTTGAAGCGCAAAAAAGAACGGCCTACTCGGCCGACGATGGGTCCAGATCCTCGGCGCGCCCCCGACCAGAACAATTCCCATCGGCTGGAGAAGCGGGCGGAGCCGAGTGCGCCACCAGGATTGAAGCCAGACCATCGGTGAAGCGTATGAAGAACCTTTAGAGTGCAAAGAGATGCCCAGAGCAGAAGGCGCACCGCCAGCACGGCGGCTCGCAACAGCCACAGCAGTATGTGCACCATATGGTCAGTGTCGCATTTGTCCTGGCGCGGAGCCAAGAGTGCAACGCGCACAACCGAGCTAAGCCTGTGAAAGATGGTTGGGCATTAGAGAATTGACCTATGTCTGACATCGGTTCGCGCGGCCCCATCACCACGTCAAGGGTAGGACGAGCGGCAGGCCGCCCTTGACGTGGCGCCGTGTCCGGCGCAGATGGGCTGCCATGGCCAATGCCCACGTATGGGCATGGCCCGTGCGACAGAGCCGCTACCAAGCGCCAGGACACGTCTTGCAGTCTTTGCCTAGTGGCGCCTCGTGCGGCTGGTGAGGGGATCAGACTTCTCGTCGAGGACCTTCAGTACCTCGCCAACCTTCAGCCCAATGCTCTTGATCGAAGCTGCGTCAATCTCGCCGTTGATCACTGCGGCGTCGCTATTGGCGGCCTCCAATGCAGACTGCACGGCCTGGTTCGGATCGTCGACTGCCACCGCATACATTTCATGGCCGATATCGCCGTTATCCCTGACAACGGCGACTGTCACCATCCATCCCGTCATTGAACCGTCCCTCAGACTTCCGTTCGATCCCGCGCCTTTTACCCATTGCTGCTGGTCGACTTCAACCGGGATATGGTGGAGCAACTGACGTTGTAGGTCCTGGCAATGGCCTCCTGTGTTTCTCCCGCTAGGCGTCTCGTCAATGCGGCTTCGCGCTGCGCCATAGTGAGTTTCGGCTTGCGTCCGAATCTAACGCCGTTCTGTCGGGCGCGCTCGCGTCCGGCACCGGTGCGGCGAATGATGTCTTCGCGGGTCTTGCGGGCGATGTAACCCACAAGGGCTGCCAGCACCTCACCAAGTTCATGCGTTGTATCCGCCCAAGGCTCGGCCAGGGATTTGTAGGCGGCCCCACGCGAGGTGATCTCGGCCAGGATGCTCAGCATCTTGAAGGGACCGCCGCGCGTCAGGCGATCGAGGGCCGAGACAATCACGACATCGCCAGGCCGCAGTCTCCGAAGGAGCTGGGAGAGCACGCGGCGATTGTCTTTGGTGCCGCTTTCCTTTTCGCAAAACACCCTCTGGCACCCGGCGGCGTCGAGTTGGGCGAGCTGGATGTCCAGCTCTTGGCTGCTGGTGCTGACACGGGCGTACCCGTACACGCGCATGGGGTTCCGTTGTCCGCTTGCAAAACTCCTGATTTTTGCAAGCCCCCTTCCCTTGTGAACGGAGCAAATTCGGCGGTTCGAATTTACTGAATCTTTTCGTGAGGTTGCGCGTTTCATGAAACTAAGTGAGCCGTTTCCTGTTTTTCCCTAGCGTGCGCTTTTCGAGCGCATGCGTAAATCAGGATTTTCGCGCATGTAATCCCCGCGACTAGCGTCTGCTTATCGCAAGCAGCGCGCTGGTTTGCAGAGTCATGTCTCGCTCTTGGGGAAGCGCGAAATGAAGCCACTTCAGAAAATCACGCCGCCTGCTCGCCATCGTTTACGCACGATCGCCCGCACGCTCATCGGGATCGGATTGGCCTCAATCCTGGCCGGCTGTGGCGGGCCCTCGCGAGACGACGTCGTGAGCGCGACCGGTCATCCCGGCATCCGCGACCTGAGCTGCGCGCCAGCCAATGGCCAACCGGGCTACGTGTGCACCTACTTCGATACCAGCATTACCGTCACGGCTCGCTTCGTGAAGCTCGATAACGGCCGGTGGGACGTGATCTACGCGCGCTGACCTCGCACAGCATGGGAGGGCCAGCGGATGTAGATGCCGTCAGAGAACGATCCACCCAAAGCACCCTCAATCTTTCCGAACTTCTCAGGAGTCTTTGATGAGACTGAAAGCGAACGCCTTTGCGAAGGTAGCGAAGTTGACTTTGTGCGCCACGTTCGTCCTTACCGCTCAAGCTGCGTCGGCAAGGGTTCTCGATGAAGAGCCCGCGCCCGGCATGCTCAAGCCGGGTCAAAAGGTTTACGTCAGATGCGGTCAGGGCATGGCCATGCTGGTGACCGGTGGCAACAACATGAAGGGCGGCAAGGGCGCGGGGCGTCAGCATGGGCCGTGCGTACCTTTCAAGGGCTAGCAGCTACCTGACGCCTTCGAATGGACTGGCGCCGGACTTCGTATCTGGCGCCTTTTTCGTTGATGCCCAGTTATCTAATCACCGTTACCCCTACGGTCCTTGTTCCACTCCCCGATCTCGGCTCTCGTCTTGACTGCTCTCACGGCCAACGCCGTCGCTATCATAAAGGGCCCATAGAAGTCAGGTATGTTGGGCTTGTTTTCTACTATGTCCAGACGATTGATTGATACGAGCAGGCCGACCGCTGCGAGCATCAGGTAGACGTAATCCATCTCCTTAGCCCACTTCTCTCCCCGCCATCTGGTTAGAACGCCTGAAAGCGCCAAGACAATCTCGCTGCACACCAAAAAAAGATAACCGGCGAAGACCAGCGTCACGGCGGCGAGATCCCGGAAGCCCACCTTGGGCATTCGAGCCCATTGATCGAAGTAGATCACGAAATAGCCCGCGTAGACCACGAACAGCACGCACTCGACTGCAATGGTGAATTTCCCTCGCGGAGCTATGCCACCGAAATGCAGCAGATAGAGAGCGCCAAGTCCAAACAGCACATTTCCGAGGTGGTACGTCCCTTCGGTAATATCCGGAAGCCAGCCCAAGCAATTTCCCTCCTGTCCACACCCCAAATGTAATTTCTGCCCCGCACTCTGCAAGCGCATCCGCGATTGACTCTGCGTTGCCGCTGCAATTTCGGCGTTTCCCAGTACGTCTCTCCTGAGCGTCCCCCAGCCATGCTCATCGGCTGACCTGACGCAGATTTCCGTCCGCCGCAAGGGGCAAGCCCTCGCGCAGGCGCGCCCTTACGGGTGCGGCGTCCGTCTCTCCGCGTCTCTCCGGTCGCCGGCACGGCCGGTGGCCGCAAACAAGGAGAGACGACATGAGCAAGGAACGCTTCGACATCCATCAGCATCTGACCGATCGCATCATTGCGGCGATCGAGGCCGGCGCAGGCCAGTGGCAAATGCCCTGGCATCGCGGCAGCGGCGGGCGCGCACCCGTCAATATCTCCTCCGGTAACGCCTACCGGGGCGTCAACGTCCTCGCCCTCTGGGTCGAGGCCCAGGTCAACGGCTACGGCTCGCACCTCTGGGGCACGTTCCGCCAGTGGGCCGACAAGGGCGCCAGCGTCCGCAAGGGCCAGAAGGCCTCCTACGTCGTTTTCTACAAGGAGATCGAGGTCGCGTCCGACGAAGGTAGTGAAGACGAACGCAAGAGCCGCCTGTTCGCCCGAGCGACCCCTGTGTTCAACGCCGACCAGGTTGAAGGCCTCGAACAAGCCCCAGTGGCTGCCGTCAATGAGTTGCCGGATGTCGACGGGTTCATTGCCCGCACGGGAGCCGCAATCGTCCATGGTGGACACCGTGCCTGCTTCATCCCTAAGCTGGACGAGATCCATATGCCGCCGCGTGAACTCTTCACCGGGTCGGTGACGTCAACGGCCACCGAGGCCTACTATTCGACGCTGCTCCACGAGTTGACCCATTGGACCGGCCCCGCTCATCGTTGCGACCGTGACCTGTCGGGACGCTTCGGTACCGAGGCCTACGCGATGGAAGAGCTGGTCGCCGAGCTTGGCGCCGCGTTCCTTTGCGCCGAGCTTGGAATTGCGGTTGAGCCGCGTGCCGACCATGCGCAATACCTCGCGCATTGGCTGGACGTGCTGAAGGCCGACAAGCGGGCCATCTTCACCGCCGCGTCCAAGGCGGGCGAAGCGGTTGCGTTCCTGAAACGCGGGGAATAGTCGACGTCCCGTACATTAGCCAGCGACGGCCTCCGGTACGGGATTGTCCAGCGAAGTCACAGAAACGATCGATCTGAATTCTTTCAAGATCTCCGGGTGATTTTGATCAAGGTACCGCTCGACCTTCCTGTTGCCGATGAGTTTCGAGATGTACCCGCAGGCGATGACCAAATGGAGGACGTCTTCCCCATACGAGGTCTCAACCGCCTTGAAGTCCTGTTGAAGGGTGGACATTTCGCGCTCCATACGCGCCATTTGCTCCGGGGTCATCCCGTCGATTCGTTTTGTCCGTTCTGGTTTGGCCAGATCGCCCTGCTTGGTTGCTGCAAGAAGAGCCCGTGCGTATCCGATGGTGAAGTTCGATGCTGATAGCATCAACTCCGCCACTTCGACCTGACGCATCGCGCCCATCTTGCGGAGCACATCGAAGGCTACCGTGCTGACCATCTTATCCTTCAGCATCTCAATCACGTCGGGGCTGATGCCATCGAGGAGGGCGCGCCGCCGCTTGATATGCAAGATATTGACGTCGAGCGCTTTCGCCAGCTTTTCCTCTGATACGCCCCGCGCGAGCGCCCGCACGATCATGAAGTATTCTTGGATCGTCGCGAGATGGTTGATCCGCTTGTTATATGTGAAAGTCTCGTCGTCATGAGACAAAATGCAGCGGACGCTTATCTCTCCAGCATCCATCAACGCCGCGCGGCGCCAGTGTCCGTCCAATAACAAATACTTGCCTTGCTGGTCGGGGTCCTTCGAGACGACGAGCGGTTCGATGAGCCCGACCTCGGCGATCGATTGAGCTACTCTCTTGTATCGAACGAGCTTCTTCGTCTCGTCGGATACTTGCTTGAGAGGCAAGATCGCCTCAAAGGGAAGGACGACAATGTCTTGCTCAAAGGCAATTCTTACCTCGGCCGTATCCATTGCTAGTCTCCAGCGCTCTTCACCCGTTCCGCGATTGGTCGAGGAAGTGTGTGTAGTTCTTCCATGTGCAGCAGCTTGAGGAATTGTGTCTCGGCCATCAGCATCCGCAGCGCGTTGACCACAAACAGCAGGCGGCCTTGGGCCAGTCCTGCCTTCTTCACTAGCATTTTCTGTCGATCGGCCTCTTTCCGAAATGCCCGAACCAGCGCGCCCGACGTTACGCGTTTACCCTGCGGCCGTGGCCCCGTCGTGGTTCTGGCTTTGCCAAGGAGATTGCGCTGTTCAATTATCTTCCGGATCGCTAGGACTTGATTGCCTGGAATAGCATTAGCTTCGTAGGCCTCCGCGAGTGCCTTCTGGACGTCTCCGTCCTTGGCTTTCGAGATCTCCATGGCTATGGTGTGGGGAATAATCCCTTTCTCGACCGCCGCGAGCAGGCGCTGTTCCCCGTTCTCCAGAAGAGAGCAGATTGCGTAGACGTACTCCGGGCTAAAGTCGATCTTGGCCGCAATCTGGGACGTCGAATAGCCGCGCTGCTTGAGATTCCCAATCTCGGAGACAAGCTCGAGTGGAGAATGGTGCCGGCGCGCGAGATTTTCAACGAGGCTCATCACGAAGCAATCCTCTTCGGATGCTTCGACGATGATGGCCGGAATTTCCTTTTGTCCCAGCGCGACGAAGGCTTCCAGACGCCCCTGACCGCAGACTAGGTCAAAGCCGTGGCCGTTGCGCCGACTAACCGTGATAGGCTTTTTCAGTCCTAGGTGCGCGATGCTGGTCACCAGTTCGCCGAATATCCTCTTGTTCCGAGAGCGAGGGTTGATCACCCTAATGTCTGCAACGGAGATTTTGACGATCTCGGGAGTCGATTCATTGGTCATGCGGCGACTCCAAGTTCGTTCCGTGCGCTAAGATAGAAGAAGGCGTCTAGGTCGTCGAAACGATAGGCGTCCAAATAGATGCCGTTTTCCTCGACCAGACGCAGGTTTTCCGTCGACATATCAATGCTGGGAAGCAGGTAATAGTCGAGAATGTGCTCGTTGCTTCCGTCCATCCGGATCGCGATTGTGATGTCGGGGCGTAAACTGGTATCGAGCCGCAGCTTCCAACGCAGGAGGCCCGCTTGCGTATGCAGGCAACGCGCAATGATGATGGAGGCGGTAAACTCACCGTTGATCGTCAGGATATCGGTCAGCTCATCGAACTCGACCGTTCCGCCTGCCTCTCGGATTCCAGCTATGGCTTTGGCAAGCACATCGGGAAACATCGTTCGCAGCGCCCGGTTCGTTTCGATGTATTGGTAGTCGCGCCCTGGCTCGTATCCAACGAGCTGGTAAGCCCGGACGAGGCTTCCAAATCGCGTTCGGTAGGCGGAGCTGGATGGCATGTCATCTATTTCATCGATGACGAGCCCCGATAGATGCCCCGTTTGTCGAAGGAGGGACGTAAGGCGCTCCAGCATCTCTTGATCCGTGAGGCGCTTGCTTCTTTCATCAATGATGCGTTTGGCGGCTAGAAAGAAGTCGCTGTCTACGACGGTATCGAACACATGATCAGCGCGAATCCACATCTCCGGCGGATTGACGACCCGTTTCTGCTTCAGCTTGAAAGAAATGCGGTTGTAGACGTTGTTGCCGACGTATTTTTCATTGGTGAGAATTTGATGGATCGTTCCTCGACTCCAAGGGCGGCCGAATTCGTTGAGAATCCCCTCCTGATTAAGCATCGCGGCAATTTCCGCCTCTGACTTTAGCTGGAGGACGAAGGAACGGTAGATGCGCTGAACGATCTCTACCTCTTGGCGGGGACCTGGCTTCAAAATGACCCGATCCGTTTGCAGGCTCTTATACTCACCGGGCGCAAGGCTGGCCTTGGGAGCCCGATGTTCGTCGATGAGTTGACGCCGCAGGCCGTAGCCCGGGGAGCCCCCCTGTCGGAACCCGAGGCCGATCAATCTGCATTGCCCCGCAAAGACTTTGGCTGAGAGTTCCCGGCTATACTCGCCGGCCATGGCACGTTTCATACTCTTGATTATCGTGGACGAGAGGCTGCCGTCGTTTTCAAACTGCTCGGCGCAATACTGCACCCTGATGCCTGCCTCCTTGCAGGTGTATTCGTAATAAGCGCTCTCATCAGCGTCCGGAAAGCGGCCCCAGCGGCTCACGTCGTAGACAAGAATGACACTGAAGTCGGCTCGATGATTCCTAACATCGTCAATGAGTTGCCTTAGAGCGTCGCGGCCTTCTATGCGTAAGCCACTTCGTCCCTGATCCTCGTAGGTACGCACGATCGTGAGGTCGCGGCGCGCGGCATAGGCGGCGATCGCGTCCTTCTGGTTCTCTGTCGAATACTTTTGGTGGTCCGTAGACATGCGCACATATTGCGCCGCCCGTGCCGGGCCTTTGGATGGCTCTTCGGCGTTTGCTGGTTTTGCACGTCGCACGGGAGAACTACTCGGTCATTGATCAACCTGAATTCGGGTTGATGATCGCGGATAGTAAAGCGTACCCAAGGGAGTGCTGGAATGTCGCCTCCGAAAAAGGACCGAAAGATTCAAGCAATTCCAGTCAACTCTTACGAAACTCCACGCACTGATATTGGAAGCGCTGATTTCGCTCGTGCGATTGCTGATGCACTTCGCAAAGAATTCGGCGGCACGCACGCCGCAGTTAAGACAGTGGTCGCACTGACCAAGGCCAATGAGCGAGCTGTCAAGAATTGGTTCTCAGCTAAGAATGGCCCGACAGGTCGACATCTTGTGGATCTCGTCAGAACCTCCGACGAAGTTCTGGAGGCGGTATTGCGCATGTCCGGGCGAAGCGACCTGATCTTGGCGAAGAAGCTGAGCGATTCAAGGCAGATCTTGCTCAGGATGCTCCGCTTGATAGCTGAGCTACAGGGAAAGCCTCAAGGCAAGATCGGATGACCTCGGACGAAGAGAGTCAGGCCACTCAGGGCGCCGGCTAACTGGCATGCCTCGACGAGGTTCGTGCCCGCAGGAGGATTGATGCGATCTGCTTGCGATCAAGGCCGATAGGCTGGTCCGTGTTGAGAACCACGAAGCACGGCCCGCTAGCCTCGCCCTCTTTAGCTTCTGTCGAATTTTGAGGTGTCATTTGCTAACGCGCGACTTCAATGGAGCGGCCACGCAGCGATTAACGAGACGGCTTGACCGTCCGAGAGTCTAACGTCGGAATCCGGGATTTTAGCATTGGGATCGGGGTTCGTCTGCGGCGTGGCTGCGCGCGTTGCCCTCGTTCAAGCACGGCGTAACCAAGTCCTGTCAGGCGATAACAGGGTTTGGGATGGTTTCGGTATTGCGGGTTATCGACAATCTCAAGCAGGCCACGTTCCAGAAGCCAAGCGGCGATGGTGTCACCGACGCCCGGATGTTGAGCGGTAGGTTCGCCATAGCTGAATGCGGTGCGAAACGAAGTGAGGCCTTTCCAATAGTGGCCGGTAACGTCATCATGCGTAATGTCAAACATCAGGTTTCCCCGCGATTCTCTCTGGTTGGATGTTAGCGGAAGAGAACGCCCATGCGAATGGAGTTCGAAGCCGATCTTTGTCGGATCAAGGTGCACAGAGAGATGTCCGGTTTTCCTGAAATCGGATGCGCTTCGAGCGTAAGGCGTGCGGTCTACGGCAGAGGGTAGACGGAGTGCGAACGCGGCGTTTGCATTCCTTACAACTTAGCATTGCAGCGAGGTCGAAAGTCGGCATAATCGGCTTCGGCTCGATTGGCGTGGGGGCGCGCAATGATCCGAAGGTTCGCAATTGCTGCGTTCGTTGCGGCGTTAGGCGGCTGCGCGTCAAAACCTCCTCCACCGGCAGCGCTTCCGACGGTCGCGCTTGTTGGTACGCTTGATCTCAGCAAGCCCGGTATCGGCATTCATATTGCGGACGAACCTGGGGTAATTTCGTGCGATACGCACTATGACAAAGGAAAATTGCCTGAAACGCTCTCTCTGCCGCTGACGTGTGCTGATGCACGAACTGGAACGTTGGATCTCGTCAAGACACCCGATCTTCGCGGGACTGCGTCACTGAGCGATGGCGTTTCTGGAACGGTTACCTTTGCGCCACCTCCAAACGTGGCCGTGCCGCCGCCCGTACCACCCACAGTCGCGCCAACGACAGTATCGATAGCATATGTCAGGTCCCGGAGTTCAACTGGATATGTTCGGGGCCACTATCGGCGTGGAACATACGTTCATAGCTATTATCGCAACGGCCATTACGTCCGTGGGCACACGAGGCGAGGTTCGTACGTCCGCCCATACTATCGTCATCGACGCTAAAGGATCAAAGCGGCTCTCTAGTGGCGCCGAAGTTCAACGGCGGTCCACTACACGCGCCAGACGAAGAAATGGCGAGCAGGTGAAATAGTACCTCAGTGAGAACTCCCCGCTTCGCGCCGATGCCCGTTCATGCCTCGGCTTCTTCCTACACTTGCGCTTCCTCTGGGGCGCAAACCGACGCCAGCACAAGGAATTCGTTCGAGAATCCGCGTCGGCCGCTCAGCAAAACGGCCTAGCGCCGGCCTTCTCTATGCCGTAGACTTTTTTGCAACTTCTAGGTGGGGCCGACCGGCGGCATACGGACAGGACTCGGGGGAGCGCTGATGTGGGGAGTGCACAGATCCTGGCGACTGGTTGCGACCGTCATCGTGATGCTGTCGACCTCGTACGCTTCCGCCCAAACACCACCTGTTGCTTCGGCGGCCACAGGAGCGGCGCATCAAGGGGTGAGAAAACCTCCCAGCCTGACCGTGGGCACTCCAAGCGCCTCGCGTCGCAGCAATCCTATCTCCGGTACCACCAGGGGACGCTACTTCGCGCCGACATCGGCGGAATGGCTCGCCTATCAGGAGCGCCTACGTCCGCAACTGAGGCTGCTCGACCGAGAAAATCATACCGAAGATCCTACCAGCATGACGCCAACGGTTCCTTGGTGGATCTCGCGCACCGATGGTTCTAGAATTGTGGTCGGTGTGACGAAAACGAAGACTTCGGAGCCGAAGGAAACAACCGAACCTGTCTCTGCTATCGGCACTGGACCAGATCCAAAGCCCTTGGAGCGGCCGCTGACGCGCGCTGCTTCCGATATGGTTGCGACACCAAGCCCGCCAGTGCCGTCCATACATGGGAACCCAAGCAGTTCGTTCGGTATCGTCGCAGTAACGATCATTACTGCCTTGGCGTTCCTAGTGAAGGGGCTGTCGCTCTGGCGCGAGAGAATTCGCGTCCAGCCCACAATCCGACGGAGCTCCGCTGTCGAACCACCGGCCCCGCCACCCGATTTGACGCGGGACGCTCCTGCCGTTGTCACGACGCCGATCATAGAGATTCCGAAGCGGCGCGCCGACGACAATCCCGTGTGGGTGCCATTTGGAACGTCGGCGCGGGTCGGCCGATTGAATATCGCTGGACCTGCCTACGTCGGCCGCCATCTTGCGAAGCTCAACGGCACTGGATCAGAGAACTGCCTCATCGATCCCTTGCTACCGGTTGGCGTAATCGCCGACACGGCTGGGCGGCTGATGGACTATTGGCCGAGCTACGAGTCGATGGATCCCCAATCCAGACGAGCGTTCTTGGACTGGATGGCGTCTTCGCGAAATGCGCCCGGGACCTACATCGGCTATGTCTTCGTTTACTTCTATGCGCTTGAACGTCGCGCCATTCTCGAACGATCGGCCGAAGACCGACCTGCCATCGCTAAAGAGCTTGAACGCCTACTTGCGATTTACGGCGACAACCGATCCTTCCGTCGTTACGGCACGGCATTGCAGGCGGCCATTCAGTTGCTCGATTTGGCCCGTCGAAGCGATCTTTCACTGGAATTCAGCTCGTCCGAAGGTGGCGTGCCGCTCAGCACGAAAGTGGCGGTGGGTCGCAGGTTGAGGGACGGCCTGCCAATCGAGCCAGATCTCCTATTGTCGCTCACGATGTCGCACCCTTCGACGAAGGTGAAGGCGTCTGCACACCGCTCCTTCGATCTTCTGCGTGCGTCGTTTGCGGACGAATGTCGGCGTCGTTTCCCGACGGGGCTAAGGTTGGATGGTTCCAGCTTGAGCCAGGCGCAATTCTCTTACCGCGCGGCAAGCGGAAGCTTCGTGTCCGATTTGACGGATGCCGTCGGATCATTGCCGGATGCGGCAGAATGCGAAGAGGCATTGGTGTTGGGGAGGCGCATTCTTGACGAATGTACCGAGCGACTTGAGGCCTACGGCAAATATGTGGTGAAGGCCCCCGAGCAGGCCTCCTCGCTTGTCGCGATCTCCTTGTTGCCACCTTCACAGCGCGCTTCCGCCGTCGCAGGACTACCGGGGGATCCGCTGGCCTGCCTGCGCGAACGCGCGCGCAATCTCGACCCGATATCTGTCGGGCAGGTATTCGAGAATGTGGCGCCTGGAACGGTGCCAAAGATTACTCCGGCTAAGATCCGCGAGCTCGCGCAAGTTCTCGCGAGGTTCGGCCTTGGAATTGTTCCGGATCCCGATTTTTCGTTAGTGGCCGTTGACGACGCAATGTTGCTCTTCGAAACGGCGGGGCCGATCGAGGCCATGGCCGCACCTTCCGCCGCGTATCGAGGCACGTTACTTACGCTCGCGCTCGGCATGTTGGTCGGAAAGGCCGACGGACATCTGCAGGATGTCGAGAGGGTTGTGCTTGAAGGTCTGGTGAAGAACGCAGGGGACGTGACACCCGATGAGCGGCGAAGACTCCACGCTGATCTCCGCTGGCTCGAACTGCATCCCGTCGCACTCGGAGGAGTTCGGCGCAAGGTCGCATCGCTTGGGGCGGCCGAGCGATCAAAGATCGCCGATCTGCTCGTCGCGGTCGCATCGGCGGGGGGAACGCTTGAGCGAACTGAAGTCGCGATACTTGAACGCATCTATCGGGAGCTGAATCTAGATCCGGAACGCCTTTACCAAGGACTGCACCGCGCGACGGTTGACGAGGAGAACGACGAACCAGTTCGTTTGGCTGGCGATGGGCCGTCCCTGGGTTATGCGATCCCGCCTGCTCCAACGGTCTCGGGCGCAAAGCCTGGCACTGAGGCCCACCCGCCCCGTAAATCAGGCTCGGCACCGGTCGATCGAAGGGCCGCGATTCGAGCAGAAACTGAAGCCGCGGCTGCCCTGCTCGCTGGCGTATTCGATACGGAGGAGAAGGAGCCGGAGGAGACTACATCTCCGAGCGACTCTCGTGGTCTTGAGCCGCGTCTCGGCGGTCTCCTGCGTATCCTGTTGGAACGGCAACATTGGCCCCGCGGCGAATTCGAACGGCTTGCCCGCGAACACGGGCTCATGCCGGGTGCCGCGCTTGAGAACATAAATTCCTGGAGCTTCGAGGAATACGACGAATGTCTGCTGGAAGACGGCGACCCGATCGTGGTCAATGGCGATATTCTTTCAGGTCATTTCTCCGAGGCCGCTGAATGACGAAACAGCCGACCATCAAACCGAGGGATCGGGAAACGATCCTCAATGCGCTCCGTTCGGGCGTCGTGCCGCGCATTGGGCTTCAGCACATTCAGGTAGGGCGCAAGCGCGAGATAGAGACGCTGCTTTCCGATCTTGAGCGCGTCGCGTCGGGGGGCGGTTCGCTGCGATTCGTCATCGGAGAATATGGTGCGGGCAAGACCTTCTTTCTGTTCTTGCTGAGGCAATTGGCCGTCGCCAAGAACCTCGTGGTGATGCAGGCCGAACTCTCGCCCGACAAGCGTCTGCACTCAACGACGGGGCATGCTCGTGCGTTATATGCCGAACTTGCACAGAGCACAGCTACGCGGACATCGCCAGACGGTGGCGCCTTGCGCAATATTCTTGAGAGGTTCGTTGGGAAAGCCGCGGAGGACGCAAAGACGAAGGGCATCTCTACGGCAGACGAAATAAAGTCCAAGCTGGATGACGTGCGGCAGATGGCCGGCGGCTACGATTTTGCGGCCGTCGTGAGCACCTACGCCCGCGGATATGAAGAAGGCTCGGACGAAATGCAGGCAGCGGCGCTTCGTTGGCTAAGGGGAGAGTATGCCAACAAGACAGCCGCGCGACAGGAACTGGATGTAAGAACGATCGTTGACGATGCCGGAGTGTACGATCATTTAAAGCTGGTCTCGCGCTTCGTCCGCCATGCCGGTTACGCGGGGCTCTTTGTCTGCCTCGACGAACTTGTCACGCTCTATAAGCTTCAAAGCGCGCAGTCCCGCAAACTCAATTACGATCAGATTCTACGTATAATCAACGATGTGCTTCAGGGGTCGGCTGAGGGAATAGGGTTTGCGCTGGGCGGAACTCCCGACTTCTTGTTGGATACGCGTCGCGGATTGTATTCTGATGGTGCGCTTCAATCGCGGCTCGCGGAGAATAGCTTCGCGAAAGACGGCCTTGCCGATTATTCGGGGCCAGTCATCAAGTTGCAAAACCTCACCCCAGACGAGCTGTTGGTCCTATTCGAGCGGCTTCGAAACGTCTTTGCTGGGGGGCATCCGGATAAGTTCCTCGTTCCGGACGAAGCGCTCGAGGCGTTTTCCGCTCATTGCCGGGAACGACTAGGGGACAATTACTTCCGTACACCGCGTAACAGCGTGAAGGCGTTCGTCGATCTTCTTTCCGTTCTTGAGCAGAACCCTAGCGCCGATTGGCGCTCCTTGATCGGGGCCAGTGACATTCCGGAGGACCACGGAGCTTCAGCCGACGCACTGGATCCCGAGGGTCCGCTTGATGCGCCGGACAACGAGCTGAGCCGGCTGCAATTGTGACCTCTAGTACCTCCTCGCAGTTCGATCGCCTCGCCGACCCTGTCAAGCGCTGGGTCTGGACGCAGGGATGGACGGAATTGCGGGATGTGCAGGAGCGCGCTATTCCGGCGATCATGGATGGTGGCGACGTCATCCTCGCCGCACGAACCGCGGCCGGTAAGACAGAAGCTGCGTTCCTCCCTCTGATTTCTAGAATACAGGCGCGCGGGGCGAGCGCATCGGATGGTTTTTCTGTCGTCTATGTCAGCCCCTTGAAGGCCCTGATCAATGATCAGTTCCGAAGGCTTGAGGGGCTTCTCACCACCTGCCAGATTCCTATCCATCGTTGGCACGGCGACGTTTCTGCTGACGCCCGCAAGCGCGCCATCGAAAGGCCGGCGGGAATCGTCTTGATCACCCCGGAATCGCTGGAAGCAACGCTGGTCCGTCGCGGTCGTCAGGTTGAACGGCTGTTCGGGCGTTTGGATGCCTTTGTGATCGACGAGCTTCATGCTTTCATCGGCTCTGAGCGAGGGCGTCAGCTACAGTCGGTTCTAAATCGAATCGAGGTTGCCACACGTCGCGAAAGAATAGACCGGATCGGTTTGTCCGCGACGTTGGGCGACATGAGCTTGGCTGCCGAAGAGTTAAGGCCTGGCGCCGGGCAGACTGTCGAAATCGTTGAGAGCCGCGAGGGAACGCAGGACATTCTTCTACAGATTCGGGGTTATCGTCATCGGCGTCCACCGGTCGAACGAGCTGAAAACACTCCGGCCGCGCCGGTAGCCGATGAAGAAATGGTCCAACACATGTTCAGCGCGCTGCGCGGAAAGCGCAACCTCCTGTTTGGCGGTTCGCGCAGAAACGTTGAGCTCTTCACAGACCGGCTCCGTGAATCTTGCGACGACCAGCGTATTCCCAACGAGTTCTTCGCCCATCATGGAAACCTCTCGAAAGCCGAGCGCGAACAGGTCGAACAGAGGTTGCGTGACGATCCGAGGCCAACGACTGCGGTGGCGACTTCGACCCTGGAGCTTGGTATCGATATCGGCGAGGTCGAGAGCGTCGCTCAGGTAGGCCCGGGCTGGTCCGTCGCGTCGTTGCGCCAACGTCTCGGTAGATCTGGTCGCCGTGCCGGCAAGCCGGCGATATTGCGGATCTATATCCCGGAAGAGGAATATGGCCCGGGACTTCACCCATCGGACAGACTTCGGCTCGATCTCGTGCAGGCCGTCGCGATGGTTGAATTGCTGATAGCAAAATGGTGCGAGCCTCCGCGAGCGTCAGGATTGCATCTGTCCACCCTCTTGCAGCAGACACTTGCGTTGATCTGCCAATTCGGCGCAGTGAAGCCGACGTCGGCTTGGAAGGTGCTGTGCGAACGCGGGCCGTTCCGATCTGTTGATGATGCCCTTTACGCGCGGTTGCTTAAAGCGATGGCAACAGCGGAGTATCCCCTTCTTGAAATGGGCTCTGACAAGACATTGATGCTTGGAAAGGGCGGCGACCGCATAGTGGCAGGTCACGACTTCTATGCCGTCTTTGCGACGACCGAGGAATTTCGCGTCATAGCCGAAGGAAAAACCATTGGCACGATTCCAATCGACCAGACATTGGTGCCTGGGCAAACGATCATCTTCGGAGGACGCAGATGGAAGATACTCTCGGTAGACACAAGATCTCGCGTATTGGAGGTCAAAGCGAGCGATGCTGCCATTCCGCCTCGATTTGGCGGTGGCTTCGCGGGAGTACACGACAAGGTCGCGGAAACAATGTGGTCGATCCTCGTCGGAACAACTGTGCCGGCACACCTGGATACGATCGCACGGGAGCTTCTTAAGGAAGGTCGCTCGGCATTTCGAGAAGCTGGCTTGGATCAACGATCGATCTCGCAGAATGGAAGTGGCTGCTTCGTCTTTCCGTGGGTCGGCTCGGTCAAGCTCGATACGTTTGCCTTGGCTCTAATGAGTCGCGGTTTTGAGGCGAGTGCGAGTGGTCACGTGATCGAGGTCGCAAATTGCAATACGACAGATGTATTGGAGGTATTACGCGAAATCGCGACGTCGGCTGCGCCCGACGGAATGGAGTTGGCTAAGCACGCCGCAAAGTTGCAGCGGGAAAAATATGATCATCTCATTCCGGACGAGCTTCTCTTGATGGCTATGGCAAGAGAGCATCTTGATGCTGCTTCGGTTCCGGACCTTGCTACGCAAATTTTGAAACGCTGCTCGGGATCGGGAACTGAGAGTTATTAGGTATTCGGAACTGCCTTCCTCGTGCCAAGCCGGCGGCAGTCGTCGGTTCAATTCGTCGACACCACCGATGGCGTCTGCTTGCTTGTGCGTGCACGTCGTCCCGATTTGCAAGCGTAGCCTTGCATTCCGACCTGAGACAACCATGTTTGTGACGTTGTGCTTGTTGCGTTGGGTCGACTACCATTCCTAAATGGAGAGACCGCCATGAGCGATGCTGACAGCCTTGTCCGCTTTACCGTCAGGGAGACCTCGCCTCAGGTCAATCAGATGAATCCCGCCCAGCCCATCTATTGGCATTGGTCCGTCGTAGCCCGATCGCCGGAAGAAGCGGTCGCGGCGGTGCGCGCCGGGATGACTGGTGGCCGGGACCAGCAGATCGTTATGCCTCTGGGCTGAAAATCGATCTCCACGAGAGCCGCGCCGCGCGTAGCTTATCTTCGTCGCCCGCGTCCACAGCGGACGTCACGAGATGGCGGCAGAACAACCGTATGAAACTGCCGCTTTGGTGGAATCTGCGTTTGATTAGCACAAATTCTAGCACAGAATTATTTTTACTCCATGATTATATAATTATATCAGTAATTTATCCGAGTGCTTTCCTGTCTCATAACCTGAAGGTCATAGGTTCAAATCCTATCCCCGCAACCAAATTCGGATTTGACCGGATCCGATACGAAAATGGCCCGCATCGCGCGGGCCATTTTTGTTTTGGGGGCGGTCTCCGAGCGGACCAGCAGGAGCGCGGGCCGGCAAAGTGCCGGCTCGTGCAGCATCGGGAAAAAGAAGGCGCTCAGGAAGCCTGATATCTTTGGCCTCGGCGGTGCATGGCGGAAGGCCGGACATGTCAGCTGCAAACCGCGGAAGCTTGAGCGCCGCCCCGCCTCGAGCATGATCCGGAAAGGTGTGCAGCGGATTTCCGAAAGATCAGGCTCAAACAACAACCTGCAGCGCGATGGCGTTTCATCTTGATCGCATTGCGCTGCAGGCGTTTCGCTTGACGCAGGCGCCCGCCAGGATGAAGTCGACGCCGGCGACGAACTGTTGCCGATCGTCATGCTCGCTCAGCTGTGCCGCCACCCGCCGAAGAAATGGACGCGATTCGGGATCATCCTGAATCCAGCCGCTGGCTATGCCCTTCAGCCAGGCCTTGCGATCCGTTCCGCGCGGAAGCGTGCGGGCGTTGGCCGCGTTCTGGCCGGCCACACCGAGGATGTAGTTCGTCAGCGCTGAGGCGCAGTCGAATTGTGCATGCACAGGGACGCCAAGCGGCTGGAGCCATTCGCCGATGCGTTCGAAGATCTCTCCAACCGCGGCATGCCATGGTTCGCGGGAAAGGTGAGCGCCTGCCCAGGGGTGAGCGTCAATCGCATCGAATGCCGCGAGCGCGATGGCGCGGATCGCGACCCTTGGCTCCTTTTCCTTGGCCACTTTCGCCAGGGCGCGGGCGAGAACATCGCCCGTCGCGGCGCCAAGGAGGCCGTTCCTGTCGGCGATATGCCAGTAGATCGCCCCGCTGCCCGTCGCCAAGTGTGTCGCCAGCGCCCGGAATGTCAGAGCGGCCTCCCCGCGCGCATCGAGAATCTCGATCGCCGCCTCAACAATCCGCGCCTTGGAGAGGGCGTCCGCGCGCCGCGCCGACCGGTGGGCCCGTTTTGACATGCGCCACCATGGCATACCTGGAACGTCGTTCCAATCCATGTTATATGGAACACTGTTCCAATCCTCTCGAGGGACCACCATGACCGCCTCCGTTACTATTGTTGGTGCAGGCTTGGGCGGCCTGACCCTCGCCCGTGTACTCCACGTCCACGGCATCGCTGCCACGATCTATGAAGCAGAGCCCTCCGAGAGCGCGCGCGCTCAAGGCGGCCAGCTCGATGTTCACGAACACGACGGTCAGCGCGCGCTCGCTGCGGCCGGCCTGACAGACCCGTTTCGCGCGATCGTTCACGAGGGCGGCGACGCGACGCGCGCGCTCGACCGAAACGGCAACGTGCTGCTCGACCAGCCCGGAGATGGCAGGCGTCCTGAGGTGCTTCGGGGCGAGCTGCGGCGCATCCTCATCGACTCCTTGCCTGCCGGGACGATCCAGTGGGGGCGGAAACTGGTCGGAGCCACGCCCTGTGGCGCCGGTCGTCACGAGCTGACCTTCACCGATGGTTCGGCTGCAGAGACCGAATTGCTTGTCGGCGCCGACGGCGCCTGGTCGAAAGTACGCCCGCTGTTGTCAGACGCGGAGCCTGCCTATGTCGGCGTGTCCTTCGTCGAGGCCTACCTGCACGACGCTGATCGGCGATTCCCCGCAACGGCTGTGGCGGTCGGAGCCGGCGGAATGTTCGCGCTCGAACCGGGCAAGGGGATCACCGCGCACCGGGAGCCGGCAGGCGCGCTTCACACCTACGTTCAACTGATGCGACCTGCGGCGTGGTTTGCAGAAATCGACTTCAACGACACAGCGATCGCGAAAGCCCGGATAGCAGCCGAATTCGACGGGTGGACATCGACTCTCACCACATTGATCACAGGTAGCGACACGGGGCTGGTCCTGCGAACGGTCAATGCGCTGCCAGTTGGTCACCGATGGAATCGCACGCCTGGCGCGACGCTGCTCGGCGATGCCGCGCATCTGTCGCCGCCGGCCGGCGACGGCGCAAACCTGGCGATGCTCGACGGGGCCGAGCTTGGCGAGGCCATAGCCGCTCGGGCTGGAGACATCGAGGGCGCGCTGGCCGCCTATGAGGCGGTGATGTTCTCGCGCAGCGAGGCCGCTGCCGTGGACGCGCACCGGGTCCTGGACCTTTGCCTGGGTGAGCGGGCGCCCTTCAGCCTCGTCGACTTTCTCGGCGCCGCGCAATAGCCACGGTACTTCGGGCAAGCGACGCTGGCGTTGCCGAACGTGTCTCCGATCGCGCAGCGAGCGCGTTCACCGCGTTCACCCGCCATGTCGGGCCAGGGGGCACCACGCCTCCGGCGGCATACGAGTATTTTCAGATGGGATCATATTGATTGTCAGTTGATTAGACGGGGTGTCCGCCTGCTCATGGCCGTAGGTTCAAATCCTATCCCCGCGCCAAAATTCGGATTTGACCGGATCCGAGACGAAAATGGCCCGCGCGATGCGGGCCATTTTTGTTGTGGGACGGTCTCCGAGCGGACCAGCAAGAGCCGCGGGCCGGCTGCCGCCGTGGCGCAGCTTACTTGGCAGAGTGCTCCTGCCGAGCCTCTGCCGAGGCATCCGCCTTCCGCGACCTGGTCGCGTAAGGGCAGACCATGGTCAGGTTGAGCAGCGTCGGCGCCTGGTCTTCGCCGTTGCCGTATTCCCAGACCAGACGAATCTCGTGCTGGTCGGAATTGACGTCGTCCTGCTGATGCTGCGTGATGTCGGCCTTCATCGGAATCGGCGGCTCCGAGTTGAAGCATTTGCGGATGGAGGCATCCAGCAGCGCGCATTTGGTCGGCGGCACCACGACGCGCTCGTCGTTCGACAGCGGCGTGGTGTTGGGCTGCGCGGTGAGCTGAAGCCGGGCATGGCCGAGCGCCTTGAACCACACCTTGCCGCTGCCGTTCGGCCACGTCTCGAGCGGCGACAGGATCGGCTGATACTGGCCGTATTCCATCGTCTCGATGTCGATCTGCTTGGAGGCTTTGAGTCTCGCCACGCTCTTCTTCATGTTCTCGAGCGGGTAGTAGTTGGCGTTCATCAGGTTCTTGTAGTTCTGGTCGTCGTAAATTCCGCCCATCGATCACTCCCGATCTTCGCCTGAGCACTGGCACGCGTGCCGGCGAGACATTCCAAAGCAGCGTGACCCATGATGAACCACGCTTGTGCCCCAAGTCTTACGCTGCGAACGCTATCATTCGTGCAGATGCGGCGTCAACGAAAGCAACCTGAGAGCGTCGTGGTGTGACCTTGCGCTGCTATTTGTCCGCCGCATTCGCCAAGCTCAGCGAGCCCTTTGCGCCGGTCATGCGCGGCCCCCAGCGAGTCAACGCAACTGCTACACAAGAGAGAAGGCCGAGCAATATCATCGACGCGGCCGTCAGCATGAAGAAGCTCTCGGCTGTTGCCGCCTGCGATGTCAGATACCAGCCGCCAAGGATGATGAAGAGCAGGCGCGCCGTTTGCGCCAGCACGGGACCGAGCACGTTACCAGCACCCTGCGACGAGAAGTACATCGCCGAGGCGAGCCCGATGAAGGCGTAGAACGGGGCGACGGTCCGGAGATATTGCCGGCTGGCGGCGTGCGCTTCGGCATTGTCGGTAAAGAGGCTAACCCACGGATCCGGGAAGAGCGCGACCGCGCTTGCGAGCCCTCCGACCACAACGAGCGCGACAAGGCCGGTCGTCCAGGCGACACGGCGGGCCCGCGGGATGCGCCCCGCGCCGACCGCTACCCCGATCATCGGTACCGAGCCGATGCCTACGGAGAAGGCAATGGTCGCGAGCACGTATTCGAGCCGTGCCCCGATGCCATAGGCGGCGAGAACCGCGGTGCCGAACACGGCCAGCATATGGGTGAAGATGAGGTTGGTCAGCGTATTTTGCAGCGGGGAGAGGCAGGCGACCATGCCGACCTTGAGGATGTCGACAAACAGGGGCCATTGCATGCGAAACCCGCGCAACCGGGGAGCGATACGGCTCCGGCCCGAGAACAGATACCAGGCCATGATCGCGATATTGATCGAATAAGCGATCAAAGAACCGGTAGCGACTCCCGGCATGCCGAACTGCGGCACGGGCCCGAGGCCGAGACCGAGCGTCCCGCCGAGGATGGTCTGGCAAATCGCGGAGTTCACGATCATCATCGACGGCAGTTTCATGTTGCCGGTGCCGCGCAGGATGCTGGCCAGAATATTGACCAGCCAGGTCAGCACCGCTCCGCCGAAATAGATCTCGCTGTAAGCGATTGCCTGCGCCAACACGTCGCCCCTGCCGCCGAGCAGCTGCAGTAATTGCCTGCCGCCGATCTGCATGCCCAGCATGAAGACGAGGCCAAAGAAGATCGCGATCAGAAGCGCGTGTGTGGCAAGGCTCTCGGCGCGATCGCGGTCACCTGCGCCGAGCGCGCGCGCAATAGCTGAAGATACGCCCCCACCCATGGCAGCCCCCGAAACGCTCATGGTGAGCATCACGCAGGGAAACACCAGCGCCATCGCCGCCAGCGATTCGACGCCCAGTTGTCCGATGTAGGATGTCTCCGCGATCGCGACCAGCGTCCCGGCCGAGAATGCGATGGCATTCGGCCAGGCCAGCGAGAGCAGCGTGTGCAGGACCGGTCCGTCGAGCAGCTTGTTCGCAGCTGCCTGCGCGGTCGGCGGCAACGGACTGTCTTCTTTCGCTTGGCGGGCGGGCGTCTCCATCGGAGCATCCGCCCCTGGGGCTCGGATGGTGTTCAGGATCTGTGCGGACAGACCATCGTCAGATTGAGCAGTGTCGGCGTGTCCGAGCCCTTCTTGTACTCCCACTCGAGCCGGATCTCGTGCCGGTGGGCGTAGGCGTCGCTGGCCGCGTGGGTGATGATCTTCGTCTTCATCGGGATCGGCGGCTCGGAGTTGAAGCACTTCCGGACGCAGGCGTCGAGCAGGTCGCATCGCGTCAGCGGGATGACGCCCGGCTCGTCCCTGGAAAGGGGGACGGTGTTCGGCTGGGTGCTGAGATCGACGCGCGCCCGGCCCTTTTCCTTGTGCCAGTACTTGGCGCTTCCCTGTGGCCATTTCGAGGGTGGGGTCAGGATCAGGTGGTACTGGCCGTATTCCAGGGTCGGCAGATCGATGTCGTCCGACGCCTTGAGCTTGGCGACGCTCTTCTTCATGTTCGCCAGGGGATAGTAATTGGCGTTCATCAAGTCTCGAAATGCCTTGCCGCTATATGCCAGTCCGCTCATCGTCTTTTCCCCAATCGAAATTGCTGGGCTCGTGGCCCAGGTATCAAAGCGTATCGGCCGCCTAGTGCCTGCTCTTAGACGCTACCATCCAAGAAAGCGTCGCGTCCAGAGAGCTACCCCAATAAGTTGTGTTCTGTGCGAGACTGATTGCCATGGATATCCCGATCGGTAATCTTACGCTTAATTGAGCGCGCCATCTCCGCGCCCGGTGAGAACGCAGGAATGAATTGCCAGGCGTGCCAGTCGATGATTGACCCAGGCGATAGCTGGTGCCGCAAATGCGGGGCAGCAGTCGGGCATCGCCTTGATCCCGACAATGAGCGGCGGTTTGTGACCATCCTCCGCGCCGATGTCATCGATTCGACCGGTCTCGTTGCCGAGTTGGGACCGGAAGAGGCGGTCTTGCGCCTGGAGCCGGCCTTGGCGGCGATGAGGGGCGCGGTACGGCAGTTCGGCGGCATCGTCAGCAAAGAGCTTGGCGACGGGCTTGCCGCGGTGTTCGGTGCCCCTATCGCGGACGATAACCATGCGCCGCTGGCTTGCCATGCCGCCATCGAACTCGTCCGGCGCGTCGCGAGCCTGGGCGATCCCGGACTTCAGGTGCGTGTTGGCCTGCATTCCGGCCACGTCGTCGCCTACATGGTCGCAAGCGAGTTCTCCAAGGTTTACGAGATTGGTGGTGCTGCGCAGCACTTGGCCGCGCGGCTGGAGTCGGCTGCCGAGGCGAATCAGATCTACGTGTCCGAAGCCTGCCAGAGCCTTGCGGATGGGCACGTCCGTTTTGAGTTTTTAGGGTCCAAGACGCTGCGCGGCTTCAATGAGCCCCTGCCGGTCTACAGGATTATGGGCGCGAGTGACCTGTCGAGCTGGCGGGTCCGACGGGCGCGGAGCATCTCCCGGTTCGTCGACCGCACCACGGAGCGCGCCCTGCTGGCGCGTGCGGCCGAAGGAACGAGCGAGATCCGCCAGACGGTTCTGCTGTTGGGCGATGCTGGAATCGGAAAGTCCCGGCTCGCGCATGAGTTCGCGCAGGGGCTGCGGGCCGAGGGCTGGAGCCTTGTCGCCGCCGAGTGCAGCCCAAACCTTCAGGGAGCGCCGTTCAGCACGCTCAAGCGCGTGTTGCTTCCGATCCTGGAGGCGGCCGCAAAGGATCCCGATGATCCCGCCGATCCTCGTAAGGACCTGCCCGCGATTCAGCGGTGCGCGCTCGATGCGGTGCTCGATTTGCCCATATCCGATCCGCAGTGGAACGACCTGGAGCCCGATGCTCGAAGACGCGCGATTTCCGATGCGAGCTGCGCAATCATCGAAGGTATGGCCCATCGCCAGCGCACGGTGCTTTTGATCGAGGACTTGCACTGGATCGATCGAGCGAGCGACACGGTCGTGGCCATGATCGCTTCGTTACGAGCGCGAGGCCTTTTGGTGCTTCTCACCACGCGGCCGGATGGCATGCCGGTTTGGGTCGCCAGTTGTCACGCGGAAGTCGTCGCGATGCGGCCTCTCGACGATGATTCTGGATTGGCAATGCTGGCGGACATGCTCGGTCCTTCCGAGACGAATGCCGACCTCAAGCATCGGATCATTTCTCATACGTCCAATGTCCCCCTTTTCATCGAAGAGGTTTGCCGTGGGCTGAAGGATAGTGGGACGCTTCGCGGTCAGTGGGGTGATCTTGCTCTCGTGCGCCCCATTGATGAACTCGGTATCCCCGCCAGCATCCAAGGCGTGATCGCGGCACGGCTTGATCGCGTGTCGAAGCAGGAGCGTTCCATTCTCCAGATCGCCGCAACGCTAGGTCAGCGATCGAGCGAAGCGATGCTGCGGAAGGTCGCCGGGCTGCCTGAAGAGGCGTTGCAGAATTGCCTTTCTACTCTCGATCGCGCCGAACTGCTGGTCAGGATTGACAGCGAGGTGGAGGACGCTCTCGAGTTTCGGCATGAGATGGTTCGCCAGGTGACCTACGACTCGATGGTCGAAAAGGTGCGCGAGAATTTACATGCTCGCGTCGTGGCCGCATTCGAGAACGACGAAGCATGGCGCGATGCTCCCGAGAGGCTCTGCTATCACGCGACACGAGCGAAGAATTGGCAGAAGGCGTCTAGCTATGGGAGAGCCGCGGCACGAAAATGTCTGGTGCGCTCGGCTTATGCGGATGCCGCCGACTACTTTGAAATCGCGATGAACTCGCTCGACAAAACTCCAATAACTCGGTCGCGCGAGGCGGACGCGGTTGATCTCCGGATGGAGGCGCGGATGGCCTTCATGTGGTCTGGTTCAGTTGCTCGGGCGTTGGAACTCGGAAATGAAGCTGAGGAACGGGCCGACGCAATCAATGACGTCGAGCGTAAAGTCGCGGCCATGACGGTGAGAGCGAGTGCGCAGAATTTCTACGGAACGCCGAGCGAGGCCGTCGCTATCGGCGAGGCCGTCGTGCGCCTGGCGGCGGACTGGGGCAATCAAGGCTGGAGCAATCTGGCGCAATATGGTCTCGGGCAGGCATATTTTGTCGCCGGCCGTTATCATAGCGCCGAAAAACTGTTGGCTGCGGTCCGCGCCCGGTTGCTCGACCCGGAAGCCCATGCGCCCATCGGAACGACTCCGCAATACCTCCTCCTCCTCTGCTGCATGATGAACAGCATCACCCACACCGTCATGGGCGAGTTCGCCGCCGCCGGGCAGCTCCAGCAACAGGCCGAGGCGATCGCCGAGGAGACGGGCCGACCCTATGATCGCGTCGCCGCCGCCTATAGCGGCGGCTGGCTGAAGCTCGGTCAGAACGATCCCACTGCTGCCGCCACCATTCTCGAGGACGGCTTCGTGCTGGCGCAGAAGCACGGCATCCGCCTGTTCGTGCCGGTGCTCGCCTGCCATCTCGGCATGGCTTACCTGGAGCAGGGGCTGTTCGACCGGGCGCGCGGCATGTTGACCGAGGCGCGCGAGGAGGCGAGGGCGGTCGGCTATACCTCGGCCGTGCTGCGCGGCTCGATCTACCTGGCGCTCGCGATTTGGCGTCTCGGCGATGGGCAGGCGGCGCAGAACATGCTGCGCGAGGCGCGCAACACCGCCCGCCAGCAGGGGTTTTCCGGCCTCGAGGCCGAGGCCCTGTTCGGCGAAGCCGTCGTGACGCCCGCCGCCTCCGAGGCGAACAAGGCCGCCGTCCTGGCGTCCCTGCGCGCGGCGATCGCGATCGCCTCCGAAAGCGGCGCCAAGCCGCTCCAGCAGAGGGCCGAAGCGATGCTGGCCGGGATGCTCGCCCGGGACGACCGGCCCGCCTGACCGTTGCTCGTCGTTGCCCGTGCGATCATACCGTTTCGCCGGTTTTCCTGCCCGACGGGTCATTTGAGTTTCGTAGTCAAAGCAAGCGCTTAGGCGGCCCTCGCTACTGTGCATGGGGTTGTTTTCGAGTTTTTGAATCGGCGCCGCTCGAGGTCGGAGCGCAGAATCGCCCAGCGGTGCCCCGTTCGCCAATGACAAGTCCCTTGCATGAAGGCCAAGCTCGGCTACCGTTGACACCAGCCCCGGGGACCAGATGACTTTTTGATCGAGATGTTTGCCATGGCGCGGCGCCCGGCTGGAGAGGCGGGGCCATGATCACACGGGACCAGCAAGCTCTGATGTCGCCGATCGAGCGCGATCTTCGGCTCGATCTGTTCCGCGGCATCGGCCTGTGGATGATCTTCCTCGATCACATCCCGCACGAGGTCGTGGCCTGGCTCACGCTGCGCGACTACGGCTTCAGCGACGCTGCCGAGGTTTTCGTCTTCATCTCCGGCTATCTGGTCGGCTGGCTCTACGGGCCGGTCATCGCCGGCGGTTACTTCCTCGCCGCGCTCAAGCGGCTCTGGCGTCGCGCTCTGTCGCTGTATGTCGCGCACATCATGCTGTTCCTGCTGTTCACCGCGCAGGTCGCGCGTACGGCGCGCCGCTTCGACAATCCGATGTATGCGCATGAGTTCAACGTGTTCAACTTCCTGGCGCATCCGGACGAGCTGATCGAGCAGGCCATCCTGCTGAAATACAAGCCGGTCAATCTGGACGTGCTGCCGCTCTACATCACGCTGGTGTTCGCCTCGCCCTTCATCGTCTGGTGCCTTGTGCGCCGGCCGAACCTGACGCTCGCCGGCTCCGTCGTGCTCTTTGGGCTGGCGCGCTGGTTCGACTGGAACATCGCCTCCTATCCGCCGGGCACGACTTGGTACTTCAACCCGTTGTGCTGGCAGCTGATCTTCATCTTCGCCGCCTGGTGCGGCATCGGACAGATCGACAAGATCGGCAGATGGGTCTGGTCGAGGACGGCGATGGCATTGGCGGCGGCGTGGGTCGTCTTCGCCTTTCTCATCGTGATGACCTGGCACTTCCACGCGCTCGAAGCCTTCGTCCCGAAATGGATGATCAAGGCGATCTACCCGATCGACAAGTCCAACCTCGACCTGCTGCGCTTCAGCCATTTCCTCGCGCTGGCGATCCTGGTGACCTGCTGCGTCTCGCGCAAATGGCCGGCACTCCATTCGGTCTGGCTGCGCCCCGTCATCCTGTGCGGGCAGCACTCGCTGCCGATCTTCTGCCTGGGCGTCTTCCTGTCGTTCTCCGCGCACTGGATCCTGACGCAATATTCGGAAGGCGTGTGGGAGCAACTCGCCGTCTCTCTCGCCGGCATCGTCATCATGACCGGTGCGGCCTGGCTGCTCGATCGCGTCAAGCGCGTCCCCGACCTGTTCGTGAAGGTGACGGACGACGAGGACGCGGGGACCGCAACGGAAGATGCTGCGGCGTCGGCCGGGGCCTGTTGTCCTAGGCCAGAAACGCGCGAAACCGGCGCAGCGCGATGACGAAGAAGACGCCGCCGATCACGGCGAGCGCGGCGAGCTGCGGCCACACGACCTCGAGGCCCGCGCCGCGGAACAGGATCGCCTGCGCCAGCATTACGAAATGCGTGTTGGGCGCCGCCAGCATGATGTCCTGAACGAAGAGCGGCATGCTCTCGCGCGGCGTCATGCTGCCCGACAGGGTCTGCAGCGGCAGCAGGGTCATCATCAGGAGCAACCCGAACTGCGGCATGGAGCCGGTGACGGTGGCGAGGAAGATGCCCATGCTGGTGGTGGCGAACAGATGCAGCGCCGCGCCGAGCAGGAACAGTGCGACCGAGCCCTCGATCATGACCGCCAGCCATCCCTTGATCACCAAGGCGATCGACAGCGCGGAGGCCGCGAGCACCACGGCTCCCATCGACCACACCTTGCTGACCATGATTTCGAGCGGCGTGACCGGCATCACCAGCAAATGCTCGATCGTGCCGTGCTCGCGCTCGCGGATCAGCGCCGCGCCCGTCAGGATGATCGAGAGCATGGTGATCGACATGATGAGGTGGTCGACCGCGCCAAACCAGGATCTCTTCAGCTCCGGATTGAAACGGGCGCGCAGCGCGAGGTCGATCTGCGGTGCCTGAGCCTGGCGGTTTCGCGCCAGAAATTCCGCGATCTCGGCGCCGACGATCTGCTCGACATAGCCGCCGCCGTTGAAGGCTTGCGAGATGCGCGTCGCGTCGACGTTGAGCTGGATTGACGGCGCCTTCCGCGCCAGGAGGTCGCGCTGGAAGTCCGGCGGGATGTCGAGGGCAAACGTGTCGAGGCCGGCATCCATCCGTCGGTCCATCTCGTATTGCGAGATCATCCGAGGTGTAGAGAAGTACGGAGCGGTGAATGCCATCGCGATGCGCGTCGAGATCGGCGAATGGTCCTCGTCGACGACGGCGATTGCGGCGTGGTTCAGCGTCTCCGGCAGCGTGTTGGCACCCTCATACACCGCGAACGTAAAGGAATAGGCGATGAGCACGAGCAACACCGGGTCGCGTGCCAGTCCGCGCAATTCCTTGATTCCGAGCTGGAGCAGGTTGCCAAGGCGCATGGTCAGCGGGCCTGTTTCTTCAGGAGCAGCGCAGCTGCGGTGACCAGCACCGGGATCATGACGGCGAGCGCCAGGAGCTCGTTGTGGAGCGTGCCGAATCCCAGTGCCTTCGAAAATGCGCCGCGCGAGATGGTCACGAAATAGCTGGTCGGATAGACAAGGCCGATCATCTTGCCGGCCCCTTGCAGCGAGGAGACCGGATCGATCAGGCCCGAATACTGGATCGCGGGAATCAGCGTGATCAGCACAGTTCCGAACAGCGCGGCGATCTGGCTCTTCATGAAGGCCGAGATGACCAGCCCGATGCCGGTGGTGGCCGTGACGTACAGCAGCGCGGCGGCCGCATAGGTCGGGAAGCTGCCCGTGAAAGGAACGCGGAAGACGACGAGCGCAAAGGCGACCAGCAGCAGGAAATTGCCAAAGGCCAGCACCACGTAGGGCAGCTGGGTGCCGAGCAGGAACTCGAGCCGCGTCACTGGTGTGACGTAGAAATTGACAATGGAGCCGAGCTCCTTCTCGCGTACGACGGCGAGTGCGGCGAGCACCGCAGGGATCATGATCAGGAGCAACGGGATAATGCCGGGCGCCATGGCGACGACGCTCCGGACGTCCGGATTGTAGCGGTAGCGCAGCTGGAGCTGGTAGGAGCCGGCGATCGCCGCCTCGCCATAGAGCTCGCGGCCCTTCTGCGCCAGCCAGGCGGCGTGGATCGCCTGGGCGTAGGAGCGCAGCGTCTCGGCCCGCGTCGGATTGGCGCCGTCGACCCAGGCGCCGATCTCGACATGGCGGCCGCGGCTGACGTCGCGGCCGAAGCCGGGCGGCAGCTCGATGGCGAGGCCGATCTCGCCCGCACGCATGCGGCGGTCGAGATCGGCATAGTCGATGATGGGGGATTTCTCGGTGAAATAGCGCGACCCCGCGATCTGGAGGCTGTAGTCGCGGCTGATCGCGCTGTCGTCGCGGTCGAGCACGGCGAAGGTCAGGTTCTCGACGTCCATGCTGATGCCGTAGCCGAGCACGAACAGCAGCAGCACGCTGCCGAGGATCGCGAGCGTGGCGCGGATCGGATCGCGCCGCAGCTCGAGCGCCTCGCGCCGGGAATAGGCGAGCATGCGGGTCGGGTTGAACGTCATGCCGCGCTTGCGCGGCGCTGCCGTCGTCCCGGCCGGTACGGCCGGTGCGGTTGCCGGCTGGATGGCTGCATCCGAGGTGTCGGCGATCGCCTCTTCCAGGCAGGCGATGAAGGCCTGCTCCAGCGTCGCGGAGCCGCGTGCGGCCACGATGGCCGCGGGCGTGTCCGACGTCAGCACCTTGCCGGCGTGCATCAGCGAGACCCGGTCGCAGCGCTCGGCCTCGTTCATGAAGTGCGTCGAGACGAAGATGGTGACGTTGTCCTTGCGGGAGAGCTCGGCGAGGATCTGCCAGAAGCGGTCGCGCGCGATCGGATCGACGCCGGAGGTCGGCTCGTCGAGGATGAGGATGTCCGGCGCATGGATCATCGCGACGGCGAGCGACAATCGCTGCCGCAGCCCGAGCGGCAGGGCGTCGGGCAGGGCATCGGTGACGTCGGCAAGATCGAACCGGGCGACCATCTCGCCGATGCGCGGGCCGATGGTCTCCGCCGGCAGCTGGAACAGGCGCGCGTGGAGATCGAGATTTTGCGCGACCGTGAGCTCCGAATAGAGCGAGAAGCCTTGCGACATGTAGCCGATGCGCCGCCGCACCGACATGTCGCCGGCATCGATGGTGTTGCCGAACAGCCGTGCAGTGCCCCCGCTGACCGGTAGAAGGCCGGTGAGCATCTTCATGGTCGTGGTCTTGCCGCATCCGTTCGAGCCGAGAAAGCCGAATATCTCGCCCTTCCTGATACGGAAGCTGACGTCGTCTACCGCCACGAAGCCGTTGAATCGCCGGGTCAGGTGATCGGCCTCGATCGCGATCTCCTCATGGCCGTCGCCCCGCGGCGGGATCACCACTTTGGTATGGTCGCCGCGATCGGCTTCGGGCAAGAGGCGGATGAAGGCCTCGTCGAGCGTCTCGGCGCCGGTCTGCCGCTTCAGCTCGGCGGGCGTTCCGGTCGCCAGCACGCGGCCGGCGTTCATCGCGATCAGGAAATCGAACTGCGCCGCCTCTTCCATATAGGCGGTCGAGACGATCACGCTCATGCCGGGCCGGCTGCTCCGGATCGAGGCGATCAACTCCCAGAACTGGCGCCGCGACAGGGGATCGACGCCGGTGGTCGGCTCGTCCAGGATCAAGAGCTCGGGATCGTGGATCAGGGCGCAGCACAGGCCGACCTTCTGCTTCATGCCGCCGGACAGCTTTGCGGCGGGCCGATCGGCGAACGGCGCGAGACCAGTGTCGCGCAGCAGGCCGGCGATCCGCCTCTCCCGTTCCACCTTGTGATGTCCGAACAGGCGGCCGAAGAAGTCGATGTTCTCGAACACCGACAGCGTCGGATAGAGGTTCTTGCCGAGCCCCTGCGGCATATAGGCGATGTCGGGGCACACGTTGCGGCGATGGCGCGAGCTTGCCATGTCGCCGCCGAGCACGTGGACGTGCCCCTGCTGGATCGCGCGAGCTCCGGCGATCAGCGACAGCAGGCTGGATTTGCCGACACCGTCGGGGCCAATCATCCCGACCATGCACCCGGCCGGCAGGTCGAGCGTGATGGACTCGAGCGCCCGGGCCTTGCCGTAGCTCAGGCCTACGCCTTCCAGATGCACCACGCTGCCGACGGCAGACGGTGCTTCGGCTGCGGCAGTCGTGCTCATCTCGTCAGCTTGATCTTGAGGTTGTCGGGCCATTGCGCGGCCGGATCGAGCTGCACATAGGCCATGCCCGGCAGGCCGGTCTTCACATGCTCGACGTGCTGGCGCAGCAGATCGGGTGCGATATGCGCCTTGATGCGGAACATCAGCTTCTGGCGCTCCTCCTCGGTTTCGACCGTCTTGGGCGTGAATTGCGCGACGTCGGCGACGAAGGTGGCCTTGGCGGGGATCACATATTGCGGGATGGCGTCGAGCACGAGACGGACCTCGGCGCCGATCGCGACGCGGCCGGCGTCGGCCGTCGGCAGGAAGAACGTCATGTAGACGTCGCCGAGATCGACCATGTTGAGGACGCGGCCGCCGGCGGCCAGCACCTCGCCCGGCTGCGACACGCGATATTGCACGCGACCGTCGCGCGGCGCCTTCAGCACGCTGTCGTTGAGGTCGGCATTGATGCTTTCGATCGCGGCCTTTGCCGCGTCGACCGAAGCGCCGGCGTCGATCACCATGGCGCGCGCGGAGCTGATCGCGGCCTCCGATGCGGCGACCTGGGCGTGGGATGCGGCGAGCGCCGCCTTCGCCGTGGCGTTGGCGGAGCGGTCGTCGTCGAGGACCTGCTGCGACACGGCACTGGTCTTGATCAATTTTTCGGAGCGATCGAGCTTGCGGCTCGTGGTGTCGAGCTGCGCGATGCGCTGGTCGACCACGGCCTCGGCCGCTTTGCGCTCGGCCTCGCGCTGATTCACCAGGCTCTTGGCCGTCTCGACATTGATGGCGGCGCGCTGCAACTGCGCCTCGGCCTGGCGGCGCTGGGCCTGCAATTGCTCGGTGTCCATACGCGCCAGAACCTGGCCCGCGCGCACGAGGTCGCCTTCGTTGACCAGGATCTCGCGAATCCGGCCCGGCGTCTTGGTCGCGATATCGATCTCGACCGCTTCGATGCGTCCGTTGCCGCGGGCGAAGCCTGCCGGCAGCGTGTTGGTATCGCGGTGCTGCCAATAGTAATAGCCGCCGCCAGCAACGAGGACGGCGATCGCGGCGATGACGCGACCCGGAGTGAATTTCATCTGTTCAAAACGCCGTGAGGCGGCGCCCACTGTTGAGAAACGTGCGCCCGGCCCGCTGATGGCGCGGGGAGGGCAGCCTCAACATTGCAGCCAATTTCTGCATCGCAACTTGATGCAGATCAGACGCTGGCGCGAGGGTCAGTGCCTGTATTTTTGGCTCCGCGTCGTCGCCGCTCGTCCGCCCTGATTGGTCAAGCGGACGAGCCAGGCCTGCTCAACGGATTGCCATCGGCCTGATCCGGGCTGCCTCATTTCACCAGCGGGCAGCCGCCGTCCTTGAGCGGGCGGAACGCCTGGTCAGCGGGCACTTCGGCGAGCAGCTTGTAGTAATCCCACGGTGCCTTCGACTCCTCCGGCTTCTTCACCTGGAACAGGTACATGCTGTGGACCATGCGGCCGTCCTCGCGCAGCACGCCGTTGTCGGTGAAGGCGTCCTTCACCGGCAGCTCGCGCATCTTCGCCATCACCGTCTTGGTGTCGCGGGTGCCGGCGGCCTGCACTGCCTTCAGATAGTGCAACGTTGCACTATAGGTCGCGGCCTGGTTCATCGTCGGCATCCGCTTGACCCGCTCCATGAAGCGCTTGCCGAAAGCGCGGGTCTTGTCGTTGAGATCCCAGTAATAGGCCTCGGTGATGATCAGGCCTTGCGCAAGCTTGAGGCCGAGGCTGTGCACGTCGGAGATGAACATCACGATCGCCGCCAGATTCTGGCCACCGGCGACGATGCCGAACTCGCCGGCCTGCTTGATCGCGTTGATGGTGTCGCCGCCGCCATTGGCAAGCCCGATGATCTTGGCCTTGGACGCCTGGGCCTGCAACAGGAACGAGGAGAAATCGGCTGTGTTGAGCGGATGCTTGACGCTGCCGAGCACCTTGCCGCCCGCCGCCTTCACGACATCGCCGGTGTCGCGCTCGACCGAATGGCCGAATACGTAGTCGGCGGTGAGGAAGAACCAGGTGTCGCCGCCGTTCTTGACGATGGCGCTGCCGACGGTGTGGGCGTTGGCATAGGTGTCGTAGGTCCAGTGCGCGGTGTAGGGCGAGCAGGACTTTCCGGTGATGTCGGAGCTGGCCGCATCCGTCACGATCATGATCTTCTCGTACTGCTTCGACAGCTCCATCACCGCGAGCGCGGTGGCCGAGGTCGGCAGGTCGATGATCATGTCGACCCCTTCGGTCTCCCACCATTTACGCGCGATGGTGGAGGCGACGTCGGGCTTGTTGAGCACGTCGGCCGCGACCATGTCGATCGGCTTGCCGAACATCTGCCCGCCAAAATCTTCGA
Source organism: Bradyrhizobium sp. UNPF46 (assembly GCF_006658625.1). Taxonomy (NCBI): domain Bacteria; kingdom Pseudomonadati; phylum Pseudomonadota; class Alphaproteobacteria; order Hyphomicrobiales; family Nitrobacteraceae; genus Bradyrhizobium; species Bradyrhizobium sp. UNPF46. The sequence goes on along the minus strand of NZ_LFJB01000026.1, from coordinate 89,054 downwards.
TCGCCATCTTGGTGGCCTCGACATTCCCCTGGCCGCCGATGTCGGAATAGACCGACGAGAAATCGGAGAGCACCCCGATCTTGAGCGGCGCCTGCTGGGCTGAAGCCGAACCGAGCAGAGACGCGAACAGCAATCCAACGGTGACGGCAAAGCGAGTATTCCGGCACATGAACATTTCCCTCTGTAAAGTTTCTTGTTGCTGAAAGCCTAGATTTGCCTCCGAGGAGTGCAAGGTCTTGCGCGACGGCGCCGGCGCGGAGAGCGATTTGACGTGGTCAATTGACGCAATTACGGTCCGCGGAGCAAAAGCGGCAAGCGCCGCGCCTCATTGGCGTCGAGGCGGGCGGCCAAGCCAAACATCAGAAGTTCAGGGGATGGATATGTCCAGCGAGACCGTAGCCACGATCGCGAAAGCTCGCGAGCATTCGATCGGCGATCTGCTGCGCCGCTCCGCGGCCCGCGAACCGCACAAGCTCGCCGTGAGCTGCGGCAAGGTCAGCTGGAGCTTTGCCGAGATGGATGCGGTTTGCAATCGGCTCGGCCGCGGCCTGCTCGGCCTCGGCGTCAAGAAGGGTGATCGCATCGCGGTTCTCTCGCGCAACTCGCATGCCTTCGCGGCGCTGCGCTTCGCCGCGGCGCGGATCGGCGCGGTGCTGGTGCCGATCAACTTCATGCTCAATCCCGACGAGATCAATTTCATCCTGAGGAGCTCTGGGGCAAAGCTGCTGGCGACGGGTCCTGATTTCGTCGATCCGGCCAAGGCCGCAAGCGCGAAGGATTGCGCGGTCGAGAAGATGATCTGGCTGCCGGGCGAAGATTCCGCGTCGGCGCCCGCGGGCCTCACCACCTTCGACGATCTGCTCCATGCCGACGGCTCGTTCCTGGACGCGTCGGTCGACAGTCGCGATCTTGCGCAGATCGTCTACACTTCAGGCACGGAATCGCTGCCCAAGGGGGCGATGCTGACCCATGAAGCGGTGATGTGGCAGTATGTCAGCTGCATCATCGACGGCGGCATGAGCGTGGACGACAAGTTCCTGCACGCCCTGCCGCTCTATCACTGCGCCCAGCTCGACGTGTTCCTGGGCCCGCAAGTTTATCTTGGCGCCTCCGGCGTCATCACGGGCAAGCCGACCGCCGACAACATTCTCGCGCTGATCCAGGCGCACAAGATCACGTCGTTCTTCGCGCCGCCGACGATCTGGATTGCGATGCTGCGCTCGCCGAACTTCGACAAGACCGATCTGTCGACCTTGCAGAAAGGCTATTACGGCGCCTCGATCATGCCGGTGGAGGTGCTGCTCGAACTCCAGCGCCGCCTGCCCAATGTCAGATTCTGGAATTTCTACGGTCAGACCGAGATCGCGCCGCTCGCGACCGTGCTGCGGCCGGAGGACCAGCTGCGCAAGGCCGGCTCGGCCGGCAAGCCCGTGCTCAATGTCGAGACGCGCGTGGTCAATACGTCGATGGAGGACGTCAAGGTCGGCGAAGTCGGCGAGATCGTGCATCGCTCGCCGCATCTGCTCTCCGGCTATTACAACGATCCTGAAAAGACCGCGGCGGCGTTCTTCGGCGGCTGGTTCCACTCCGGCGATCTCGCGACCGTCGACGAGGAGGGCCACATCACCGTGGTCGACCGTGTCAAGGACATGATCAAGACCGGCGGCGAGAATGTCGCGAGCCGCGAGGTCGAGGAGATGGTCTATCGCATTCCCGCCGTGTCGGAGGTCGCCGTCGTCGGCCTGCCCGACCCGCGCTGGATCGAGGCGGTCACGGCCATCGTCGTGGTCAAGAGCGGCGAAAAGCTCGACGAGGAAACCGTCATCAAGCACTGCGCCGGCCAGATGGCGCATTTCAAGGTGCCCAAGCGCGTCATCTTCGTGGATGCGTTGCCGAAGAATCCGAGCGGCAAGCTGCTCAAGCGCGAGCTGCGCCAGCGGTTTGTCGGCGGCGAGACGCTGGACAAGGCGGTGCAGAAGAGCTTCGGCACCTGAGAGGGAGCGCCTCCCATGAAAGCCTGGCAGGTCGCGCGCGACTGGTCGATCGAGGGAATGGAGCCGGCCGATCTGCCCGAGCCTGTGCCCGGACCGGGTGCCGTGAGCGACCGCGTGTTCAGCTTCGATGCCGTGCCGGACGCGCTGCGGCTGATGCAGCAGGGTGGCGGCCATTTCGGCAAGATCGTGGTCGAGTTCGACCAAAGCGTTTTCGAACGAAGGGGCTATCGATTCGCGTCAAGAGAACGCGCAAGAAGGAAGCTCTATTTGCTCTCGCCGGAAAGCTTCCTGACATCGTCCGGCGTTTGCCCGAAGCGACGGCGAAACGCGCGATGGAAGTAGGAGACGTCGTGGAAGCCCGCGAGATGCGCGATCTCGATGATCTTGCGGGTGCGCATGGCTGGGTTTCGGAGCAGCCGCTCGGCGCGCAGCAAGCGCTGCTCCAGCACGAAGCCGCTGTAGGTGATGCCGGCCTGCTCGAACAGCAGCTGGATCGTGCGTGGGCTGACCCGATGCGCGGCTGACAGGACGGTGAGCGACAGCGCGGGACTGTCCAGCTGCGCCAGGATGTCGGATTTGAGAGTCTCCAGGCGCGCTGCGGCAAGGCCGCGCGTCCGCGCTTCCTCGGCGACGTCGCCGCGGGCCCCGATCATCAGCACGGCGAGATCGAACAGATGCTGCGAGACCGCATCGAGCTCCGCGGGCGCGAGCTTGTCGGCATAAGCGTGCGCGAGATCGTAATATCGGACGAACATCGACGTGATTGGATTGGCGCCGGGGATCGACCCTGCAATCAGATCCTCCGCATTCGGGCAGGCGCGCAGCAGCGCCTTGCGCGGCAGCAGCGCGGTCTGAAAATTGCCATGCCCTATCTGGGTGATCCGAGCGCCCTTGATCGAGGGGTCGCCGATCGTGACGTCGCCCGCGGCAACCTCCAGCGGACGATGCCCCATGGCGCCGCTGAGCGCTGAATTGGGCGACATCGTAATCACCAGTTCGTCATTCGTCCCCAGCGACACGAAAGATATCGGCGAGCCAAACGAGGCCGAGAGCCTGAGACGGGGGAGAATGGCCGGCGCGATGGTCCGGTGAACGCGCCCTTCTCCAACCGGGACGAAATCGACATTGGCGACCTGACGGCAGAACTGCTCGCGCCATCTTTCATAGGCCTGGCCATTCGGGTCGCCGTCGAATGAGAGTTGAGGCTGGATCATCGATCAGAAAGGCAGTGAGTTGGCGATGTCCTGCAGGTTGTATCGTCAGTCTGGTGCGCCGCAACGGCAAAAGCGCCGGATTGCGTGATAAGCCATTCGCGATGGCGTGCTGAGACCGCGACCAGGTGCCGCAGCCCGGTGTGCCCGGATCGCAACAGGCTCCGGCTTTGCCGCCGTCTTTCATTTCAGTCCATTCGGCGCTTCGCGCCTCGCCACGAATGCGGATCGCTTCCTGCCTATCGTCGCCGGCGAACGATCGACCGATTGGAAGGAAATGACCAATGACACCTCGTGCGCGCGATTGGCTGCCGGCTCTGCTGGCGCTTGGCCTTGGTGCCCTCGGCGCCGTCGATGCAACGGCCGCCGACTTCGCGCTCAAGGCTCCGCCAGCGCCGCTGCCGGCCGGCTTCAGTTGGACAGGCTTCTATGCCGGTGTTCACGCCGGCTACGGCACCGGCGACGGCAACGCGGCGCGGGTCGATCCCGCCGCGCTTCTGGCGATGTTTCCCGGCGTGAACAATCTCACCTCGACGGCATCTGCTCCGTTCACGCTCGGTGCCGATCAATCGGGTTGGCTGGGCGGCCTGCAGGCGGGCTACAATTGGCAGAGCGGCCATCTGGTCGCCGGTGTTGAAGCCGACGTCAGCGCGGCCGGGATTGGCGGACGCGCATCAGGCTCGTATGCGTTCCGCCCGGTCTTCCTCGTCGGCGATTTCGACAATTACACCGGCACCGTGACGGTGACGCAGGACATCGATTATCTCGGCACGCTGCGCGGCCGCCTCGGTTACGCCAGCCACAACTGGCTGTTCTATGCGACAGGCGGTCTGGCCTGGGCGCATGTCAAGGCAAGTCTCGACAGCAGCCATGTCAGGCTGACCAACAACTTCCCGATCCCCGGGTTTCCGGGCGCACTGGACGGTCATGCCGCGGCAAGCGGTTACAATGTCGGGTACGCGGTCGGCGGCGGTGGAGAGTGGGCGTTCGCGCCGCATTGGTCACTCAAGGCGGAGTATCTGTATCTCAACCTTGGTCGTCAGCTCACCTTGTCCATTCCAGCGGCCAGCCTTGCAGCCAGCGACATCGAGCTTCACACCTTCAGGATCGGTCTGAACCGCCAATTTGCGCCGTGATCTCGATGAGGCTCAGTACTTCTTGACCGCGGTGCCGAACATCATCCACAGCGCGATCGAGGCGAGGCCAAAGCCGCCGAGCCGCAGGAAGGTCGGGCCGTAGCCGATCCATTGTGCGATCCACTCACCTGTTCGTGTGTCGCGATCCTCCTGGCCAATCGTTCTGGCGTTGAACTGAACGTAACGGGCGCTTTCTGCGTTGGTTCCAGTCGCCCCGCTCATCGACCTTGCTGAAGGCGCATCCGCGATGTCATGTTGCGATCCTGCCACGGAGCTCTGCTTATGCCTCTCTGGACCTGCGAAACCTGCGGCGCGCAATTCCCGAACGGCGGGAGTCCGCCGGCCTCCTGCCTGATCTGCGAGGACGAGCGGCAGTTCGTGAATTGGAAGGGGCAGACCTTTCTCACGCGCGAGCAACTCATGCAGACGCATCGGCTGGTCGGACGCGACGATCTCGGCCTCACCGGCATCGGCCTGGAGCCGAGCTTCGCCATCGGGCAGCGCGCACTGCTGGTGCCGCAAGGCGACGGCTGCGTGATGTGGGACTGCATTCCGCTCGCAACCGACGACGCCATTCAATATGTCGCAGCGCTCGGCGGGCTGAAGGCGATCGCGATCTCGCACCCGCACTACTATGGCGCGGTGGCCGACTGGAGCGATGCTTTCGGTGGCGTGCCGATATATCTGCACGCCGACGATCGCGCCTTCGTCACGCGGCCGCATCCCTCGATCATGCACTGGACCGGCGACAGCCTTCGGATCTCCGACGACGCGCTGCTGCTGCGTACCGAAGGACATTTCGCCGGCGCCACCATGCTGCATTCGGCGCGCAGTGCGGAGGGCCGGGGCGCGCTGCTCACCGGCGACATCGCCCAGGTGACGATGGACCGCCGCTTCGTCAGCTTCATGTACTCCTATCCCAACTACATGCCGCTCAACGCAACCGCAGTGCGGCGGATCGCAGCCGCCGTCGAGCCGCTCGCCTTCGATCGCATCTATGGCGCGTGGTGGGGCCGCAACATCGCTGGCGGCGCCAAGGCCGCCTTCGCGGCATCGGTGGAGCGCTACATTGCGGCCATCGCCTGAGCCGGCGGGAGAAGCGGATTTATCTTGCCGGCCGCTAATAACTGTACTATAAGTACAGTTATTAAAACTTCTGCGACGGCGCAGCTGCGGGTCCGGCATGGTCGATGCATGATGGAAGCCGCGGCGCTCTGCGGCCGCGTGAGCGGGAGTTGGACGCATGACGGCGCTAAGCGATGGTCAGATCTTCGAGGCAGGCGACGTCACGCTCCAGTCAGGAGCCGTGCTCTCTGCGCTGAAGCTCGTCTACAAGACCTACGGCACGCTGAGCCCGGCCAGGGACAATGTCATCCTCTATCCGACTTCGTTCAGCGCACAGCACACCGACACCGAATGGCTGATCGGGCCCGACGGCGTGCTCGACACCACGCGCTACTTCGTCATCATCCCGAATCTGCTCGGCAACGGCCTGTCATCCTCGCCGTCGAACACCGCCGCGCCGTTCCCCGAGGTGACCTATCACGATGCCGTCGCGGTCCAGCACAGGCTCCTCACCGAGCGCTTTGGCATCTCGAAGCTGGCCCTGGTGTATGGCTGGTCGATGGGCGGCATGCAGGCCTATCACTGGGCGGCGCTGCATCCCGGCATGGTGGAGCGGGCCGCCGTGGTCTGCGGCAGCGCGCGTTGCGCCCCCTACAACTACGTCTTCCTGGAAAGCGTGAAGGCCGCGCTCACCGCCGATCCCGCCTTCCGCGACGGCCGCTTCGTCGAGAAACCCGTCGCCGGCTATCGCGCCATGGGGCGCGTCTATGCCGGCTGGGCGATGTCGCACGGCTTCTATCGCGACGAGCTCTGGCGCGAGGCCGGCTTCACCTCGCTGGAGGACTATCTCGTCCGCACCTGGGACGCGACGTTCGCGCGGCGCGACGCCAATGATCTCCTGGCGCAGATCGGCATCTGGCAGCGGGGCGACATCAGCCGGTGTGAGGCATTCGGTGGCGATCTCGATCGCGCGCTGGCGGCGATCAAAGCGCACATGCTGCTGATGCCGGGTGCGACCGATCGCTATTTCGATGTCCGCGACAACGAGGACGAGCTCGGCCGGCTGGTGAACGCCAAGTCCGCCGTGCTGCATCCGATCCCGTCGCTGCACGGCCATCGCGCCGGCAATCCCGTCAGCAATCCGCGCGACCAGGCCTTTCTCAAGGTCGAGGTCGCGGCACTTCTCGACAAATAGAACAGGCATCCAATCATGACCGACGCGACAGTTTCAGAGTCCGGCCATCGCCTGAAGCCGCTGACGCCGGCGATGCTGCGCGAATTGTCCGTCCGCTCCGATCTCCGGGGTGCAGGCCAGAGCCTTGGCCATTACGCGATGATCGCGCTCGTGGGCACGCTGATCTGGATGGTGTCGTCGACATGGGGCGTGCTTTGGGCGCTGCCATTGATGATGGTGCAGGGCTATGTCGTCGCCTTCCTGTTCATGGCGGTGCACGAGACCGCGCACAAGACCGCGTTCAAGAGCCGCGGCCTCAATCTTGCGGTGGGTAATCTTTCGGCCTTCATCATCGGCCTGCCTTACGAATATTACTGCCTGTTTCACTGGGATCATCACCGCTACACCCAGGACCCGGACAAGGACCCCGAGCTGATCGTCGGCGTGAAGCCGACATCCGACACGCAGCTCGCAATCGCCTATAGCGGCCTGCTCCAGGTCGCCGGCCGTCTACGGCTGATGCTCGGCCACGCGATCACCGGCAAGGTCGTCGTGCCCTGGATCCCCGAGGGCAAGCGCGCCGTCATCGTCAGGGAGGCGCGTGCCTATGTCGCGCTGTATGCCCTGCTGCTTGCACTGTCGCTGTGGTTCTCGTCGGCGCTGCTGCTCTGGGTCTGGATCGTCCCGCTCGTGATCGGGCAGTTCTTCCTGCGGCCCTATCTCTATGCCGAGCACACCGGCTGCGAGCGCACCCGCAGCGCTTTCGAGAACACGCGCACCACCTACACCGCTGCGATCGTCAAATGGTTCGCGTGGAACATGCCCTATCACGTCGAGCACCACGCCTATCCCTCGATCCCGTTTCACGCGCTGCCGAAGCTGAACGCCATCGTCGACGGTGAGATCGTTCATCGCGGCCGCGGCTACATCAGAACCACGTGTGAGACGTGGGTTTGGTTTCGCCGGCAACGGCAGGCCGGGCCAATCGACGCGCGCCGCTGAAGATGCCCCCGTAATTTGTCGGGCATTTGCCGGCTTCCGATAGCGAGCTTTACGACGCGTTCATTGCACTTGCGCATGAGGAAGAGCATTGGGGTACCGTCCCGCCGCACGTCGCATAAGTGCGAGAAGAATCAATCGCTTGAGGGCCTCAAAAACGTGCCTAACGAATTCCTCCGGATCGGAAAAGTTTTAGCTGTCTTGTATTCATAACCGGGCGAGATCGCCGCTCTAATGTTGGCGCCATCAACGCCGCCGACGTCTGGAGAAATTGGTGATGAGTGCGACGAGAGGCCGTCTTCTGGTGGTCGACGACGACCTGGTGCAGCGCGTTCTGATCGGCAAGATCGGAGCAAAGCTCGGCTACGAGACGGTCGTTGCGTCCTCCTTTGAGGCCGCAACCGAGCTTCTGGCCCGCGACACCTTCGAAATCATGGCGCTCGATTTGTCGCTCGGCGAGCGGGACGGCGTGGAGCTGTTGCGCTTCGTTGCGGAAGCCGGGCTGCGCGCGATGTCGATCGTGATCATCAGCGGCTGCGATGATCGCATCATGAAGGCGACGCGACGGGTCGCGAACGGGCTGAAGTTGTCGGTCGGCGGATGCCTGACCAAGCCGCTCGATCTGAACCGCCTGCGCAGTGCATTGGAATTGCCGCAGCGCGCGCCGCTGGCCGCGTTGTCCGCCTCGCCGCAGCTTCGGATCACGCCGGAGAGAATCCTGCGCGGACTGGCCGACGGTGAGTTCTTCGTCGAGTTTCAACCGAAGATCGCGCTCGAGACCGGAAGAGTCGTCGGCGCCGAGGCACTCGCACGCTGGCGGAGCGCCGAATTCGGCATGGTCTCGCCATTGATCTTCATTCCGATCGCCGAGGAAGCCGGCATCATGCGCGAGGTGACCGATTGCATCCTGTCGTCGGCGATGTCGCAGGGCCGCAAGCTGATCGAGCGCAATCCCGGCTTCACCATTGCCGTCAACATCTCGGGCTCGCTGATGTCGGATCTGACCCTGCCCGACCGCATCGAGGAGATCCTGCGCCGCGAACACATCTCGCCGACCTCGCTGACGGTGGAGATCACCGAGACCTCGGCGATGGCCGACGTCGACCGCGCCAACGACATCCTGGTCCGGCTGCGGATCAAGAAGATCGGGACGGCCATCGACGATTTCGGCACCGGCTATTCGTCGCTCGCAGCCCTGGTGCGGCTGCCGTTCAGCGAGCTGAAGATCGACCAGTCCTTCATCAAGGGCTGCGAATCCGACGACGACATGATGAAGATCGTCGATGCTTCGGTCGCGCTTGCCAAGGCGTTCAACATGAAAGTGGTGGCCGAGGGCGTCGAAAGTCCGGAGGCGCTCGAGATCATCCGCCGGATCGGCTGCGATGTCGCCCAGGGCTTCCTGTTCGCGCCTTCGTTGCGGCGCTCGCGCGCCGAACGATGGATCTCCGAGCGCAATTCCCTCGCGGACGAACAGGCCGCTTCCGTGACACAGGCGGCGCTCGCGAGCTAAGACGACGAACCCCGGTCGCGGAGCGACCGGGGTTGCGCCAGTCGATGCAGGCGGGCTCAGTAGATCCCGTAGGCGCAGACGTTCACGACGCGGACGCGCAGGCCGTGACGGGTCTGGACAACGCGCTCCTGGTAGCAGTTGCTGACGCCGGTGTTGACGTAGACACCGCCGAAGCCCCAGCCCGGACCCCAGCCATGGCCCCAGTGATGGAAGCCGTGGGCGGAGGCGGCGGTGGGCGCGAGAGCGGCGACGCCGAGCGAACCGGCGGCGATCAGACCAAGAGCAAGCTTACGAAACATCTTCATTCTCCAGTATGGCGCTAGGGCCGTTGTTGTGTCCCTGCATCTCGGTCGGGCCGAGATGCGATCGCGTTCACGCGGCACGAGGAGAATCGTGTTTCAGGATTGTTTCGTGGCCCGCGGCGAAATATGCCGCCGTCAGGCTTTCGGCGCCGCGCGATAGCGCGCGGCCATCGCCTGCGTCATCTCGATCATCTTGTCGCGGAGATCGGCGGGCTCCAGCACCTCGGCCTCGGGGCCGAGCCGCAACAACTCGGCCGCGGCGTGCCAGGATGTCTTGCCGACAGGCACGCGCGCGATGCGCCAGCCGTCCGCATCGGCGCTGTCCTCGATCTGTGTTCGTGCCTTGACATAGGGCTGGCTCAGCGCGTCGAGCAGTTTGACGCCGAGCGGCGACAGCCGCACCACCGCGACGTTGGGATGCATCTCGGCCTCGAGGCGAAGCGTCGCGGCCTGCCAATAGGCGGCGAGATCGAAATCGGCGGGGCGATCGAAGCGGTCGTCGAGCGCCGTGCAGTCGAGCACGCGCGCCACGCGATAGGTGCGCACGCTGCCGTCGACCTGTCCTGCGAGATACCAGCTGCCGCCCTTCAGCACGAGGCCGAGCGGTGCGACGCGGCGCTGCTTCTCGGCGCGCCAGCTCTGGTAGCGGATCTTGATCAGTGTCCCGCGCAGAGCGGCGCCGGCAATGGCGCGCAGATGTCTTGGTTCTTCCGCCTCGCCGAACCAGCCCGGTGCATCCAAATGAAAGCGCTCCTGCATCCGTCCGGCGTCTTCGCGCAGGTGGACCGGCAGGGCCGCCATCAGCTTGTTCTGCGCGGCGATCATCGCCGCGTCGAGCCCGAGCGCCGCAGCGGGGCCCGGGAGCCCCGCGAGGAAGAGCGCGCCGGCCTCGCTTTGCGACAGTCCATTCAGCCGAACGCGGTAGCCGTCGAGCAGGCGATAGCCGCCCTCCGCGCCGCGATCGGCATAGACAGGGACGCCGGAGGCTGCGAGCGCATCGATGTCGCGATAGATCGTGCGCACCGAGACCTCGCAGGCCTCGGCAAGCTCAGGCGCAGTGACCTGCCCTTTGGCCTGGAGGGTGGTGAGGATCGACAGCATCCGGCTCGCGCGCATGAGCCCTTAAATCATACCTGACACAGGATGTCAGGTATGGGTGCGTAAGAAGGGGGCGCCAGCCAGTACCTAGGAGACCAGCCATGACCGATCCGAACCGCATCACGCTGTATTACTCGCCGCAAAGCCGCGCCACCGGCACGCGGGTGCTGCTGGAGGAGCTGGGAGCGCCCTACGACCTCCATATCCTCAACATGAAGGCCGGCGAGCAGCGCCAGCCCGCCTATCTCGCCGTCAATCCGCTCGGCAAGGTTCCGGCGATCCGCCATGGCGAGGCGCTGGTGACCGAGCAGGTCGCGATCACCATCTATCTCGCCGATCTCTTCCCGCAGGCAGGTCTGACGCCTGCGCTGAACGATCCGCTGCGCGGTCCATACCTGCGCTGGATCGCCTATTACGGCGCCTCGTTCGAGCCGGCGCTGATCGACAAGTTCATGCAGCGCGAGCCGGCGCCGATCACGCAGTCGCCCTATGCCGATTACGACACCATGCTGGGGGCGCTCGAAGCACAGCTGTCGAAGGGGCCGTACCTGCTCGGCGAACGCATGACGGCTGCTGATGTATTGTGGAGCGTCGCGTTCAAATGGACCATGATGTTCGGCATCGTGCCGAAAAAGGACGTCTTCGTCCGCTATGCCGAGCGCATGACAGCGCGTCCCGCGTTCCAGCGGATCAATGCCGCCGACGATGAGATGGCGGCGCAGCATGCCGCGGTTGCCGATGGTTGAATGAACCTGGATTGTAGATGACGAAGCCGATGCACACGACCAACTGCTTCAATACCTTCATCCAGGTCGCTGAAGACTGTCCCGCGCGTACTGGTGAGGAGCCGCCGCTCCGCGCGGGGAAGCCGACGGTGGCATGCCTTCAATACGGGATGATCGCCAAGGCGCCCTACAAGTACACCTCCGACGACGTGATCTTCGCGACATCCGCGCCGGGACGCGATCTCGACGTGAAGGCGACGGAAACGGAGAAGCATGCGGCTCGCGAAGCGTTCTTTTCCCGGGGGCAGGCGTGCATGAGGGCGTCGAGCCTCGGCAAGCGCTTCGGCTGGGGCGTTCATGCCGACAGCGAGGGCCGGATCGCGATCTACGCGGTCGACAGCAAACGCTACCAGGCGCTCGTCCGCGATCCCAAGCTCACGCAGGTGCGTGCGATGCGGTCGAAGCGAGCCTGATCAGAATTTTGGCGCTCTCTTCTCCGCGAACGCCTTGATGCCTTCCTTGATCTCGTCGCCGCGCATGCTGTCGCGGTGGCGCTGGTCGGCGGCGCGGTCGTCGAGCTCGCCGCGGGCGAATTCGTTGATCGCGCGCTTCATGCCGCGCATGGCCTGCGGCGCGTTGCCGGCGAGGATACCGGCGAGCTTGTCGACCTCCTCGTCGAGCGACTCTTCCGGCACCATCGCGGTGAGGTAGCCGATGCGCAGCATTTCCGGCGCGCTGATCTTCTGCGCCGTCAGGAACAGCTTCTTCGCATTGTCGAGGCCGAGCCGCGTCACGTAGCGCTTGATGCCGCTCCGGTAGTAATGCAGCCCGAGCCGCGCCGCCGGCATGAACATCTCGGCGGTGTCGATGCCGATGCGGAAATCGCAGGCGAGCGCAAGGTCGGTCGAGCCGCCATAGACGCCGCCGTTGAGCCGGCAGATCGTGGGCACACCGAGATCCTCAAGCCGGTTGACGACCACCTCGAAGGCCGAGCCCGCGCTCTGCTGCTCGTGGGCGCTGACGGCGCGCTCGGCGACCGAGTTGAGGTCGTAGCCGGCGGAGAAGGCGCGGCCGGTGCTGGTCAGCACCAGCACGCGGATGGCTGGATCGGCCTCGATCAGGTCGAACAGCCTGACGAGCTCGTCGAGATCCTCCGCCTGGAGCCGGTTGAGATGCTTGGGCCGGTTGAGGCGGATGGTGGCGCGTGCGCCGTTGATTTCGAGCACGGGGCTGGTTGCCGCGTCGGCGATGTCCGACATTCTTGTCTCCTTCTTACTTGTTTTCGAGCGCGCGGCGTCTTGCTTCCGCGTCGATGGTCTCGGCGAGGTCCGGGTGCCGTGCCATCAGCACGCGGAAGTCGACGAGATCGAGCACCAGAAGCCGCGACACTTTCGTGGTCGAGACGTTGGCGCCGCGCTTGTTGTTGCCGAGCAGCGCCATCTCGCCGAAGAAGGCGCCCTCGCCGAGCTGCACCTTCTTGCCGGGCAGCTCGACCTCGACCTCGCCGGCGGCGATGAAATACATGCAATCACCTTGCGCGCCCTTGCGGATGATCATGGTGCGCGCAGGAAGCTCCATGGTGCGCAGCATGTGGGTGACGTCGGCAATGGCGGCGGGCCCGAGCGCTGCGAAGAACGGCACCTTGCTGACGGACTCCCAGGTCTTGAGAAAATTGTCGCGCCGCGTCTCGGCGGCAAACCCGGTCGCCAGGATGCCGGTCCAGAGGCCGAACACGCCGAGGCCGGAGATCATCACCGCGGCCGCCACCATGCGCCCGAGCGGCGTGACCGGCACGGCATCGCCGTAACCGGTGGTCGTGAGCGTGACGACCGCCCACCACAGCGCGGCCGGCACGCTGCCGAACGTCTGGGGCTGTACGTCCCGCTCCAGGAAATATTCGGCGACGGAGGCGAGGAAGACCACGGTCAGGAAGATCACGAGCACGCTGACCAGCGGCCCCGATTCCAGCACCAGCACGCGACGAAGCTGCCGCAGTCCCGGAATGCCCGGAATCACCTTCAACACCCAGAGCACGCCGAGCAGCCAAGCCGTCCTGGGGTCGACGCCAAGGAGAAGCGCGGCCGGCACGGCCAGCGCTCCGATCGCATCGACGATGCCGGCGGAGGAGGACACATAGAGCGAAAGCCGTCCCTGTTGCCTCATGTGGCGTAGCCGGACCAGCCATTCGAACACGAAATAGGCGAGGCAGGTCCAGAGCAGGCTGTCGACCCAGCCGCGCGCCCCCTTGGCCCGGTTGTCCGTCAGCAGCACCATGCTGAGCACGCCCACGGTCACCGCGACGTAGGCCGCCTTGGTCATGTTGCGGCCGGCCGTGGCGGCCGTGAACTGGGCCAAAGCGGAGATCAGCGGCTTGAACATGCGGGAAGGCTGTTTTGTCTCGGGGCAGGTCTCGAGGCCCCGGTTGGGACGTCGGCGCCAAAGTGCCTGTCCGGGGGGAGGCCGTCAACGACGGCAGGCGGCTTTGCCGGCGCTGCTGCGCCGGGCTGGCCGGTCTGTGCCGCCGTCGTTGGCGGTGCCTACCTGAAATGGGGCGGCTCGTCGTAGCCGCGGCGGCTGCTGAAGAACAGCAGCACCATCAGCCCGATGCCGACCACGACGGAAAACCCCGCGCCCAGCGCCAGCGCCAGCGCCACGTAGCCTTCCGTCGGGATCGGCTCACCTTGGATCGCTATTGCGGAATAAGCAAAATAGCCGACCGCCGCCAGCATTCCCAGAAGGAGGAGGATGAGGAGTGCACGCATGCTGCGGTCTCCGGTTGTAGTCGCGAACCAACGGTTGCAGAACACGCCAGTTCCCGAATAAAGCGGTGTCCTCGACAAGGAACATCCGACAGGAACGGGGGCAAAACCCCGCGCCTCAGGCACTTTGGGCGGTCTTCACCACGACGACATTGCTCTCGTCGTGCTGGGCAGGGCCGCCGGCCTGCACCGTCTCCTCGGTCTCGCCGGCGTGACGTTTCAGATAGTCGCGGCGCATGCCAATCTCGTCGCGGACGAATTCGTAACCCAGCTTGAAGGTGTCGAGCCCGTCGGTGCTGATCGTGCCGTCTCTGAGGCCGATGACGGCACCGCGCAGGATGCCCTCCAGCTCGTCCTGGAGGCATTCGAGCTGATCCAGGGAGTGGGCGTGTTCGATCCGCTCGCCGATGTCGAGGATGGCGGTAGAGAGCTCGCTGGCCTTCTCGGGCGCGATGCGGGTGATCTTGGCGTAGATCGCCGCGAAGATCGAGCCGATGACACTGAGTGCGGCGGCGCCCAGATACATCAGGTCGCTGTACTTCTCCATGAACGACTTGGTGTCGTCGTTGATGTAGTCGGCCGCACCCTGGTGCGCCATCACGAAGGCGTCCTTCTCGACGGAGGCCGGCTCGATCCTTGTGGCAAAGCCGTTGTCGAGCCCGAGCGCAGGCTTGTTCTCGTAGACGACACGGGCGAGCTCGCCTGCCGTGGTCGGGGACATCCTGGATTGCGCGACCAGCAGCCATTCGAGCCCGATCGTGTCGAGGTCGTCGTCGGGGATTTGCGGCGAGGTCGATAGCGTGCCCGCCGTCAGCGTTTCGCTGGAAATGCCGGGAAGCCTGCGCGCCAGCGCCTTGGCCTCGTCGATTGCATTGAGGGTGAAGCCGCCGCGCTTGGCGAGTTGCTCATAGCCCTTGTCCCTGACGGCCTTGGAGGCATGGACGATAGCGATCACCGCGCCAAAGCCGTTCGATGCTGCGAACAGCTTGTCGAGCGTTGCGCCCTGCGGCGCCATCTGGATCTTGGCGGCCTCCGGCCCGTCGGGAATGTCGAGAATGCTGCGGACGAAGGCGAGGGAGGCTTCACTCTCGGCGACGACCGCGACCTTCTTCTTCTTCAGCTCCGCGATCGACTTGATCTTCTTGTTGCCGGGACCGAGCAGAAGCACGAGATCGTGCTCGAGGATCGCCAGCGTGCGCGCCCGCAACGGGACCTTGGCGTCGGTGCGCAGGACGGCGAGATCGGCCTGCTTGCGGTCGAACTGCGCGAGCGCCTTGGCGCCGTCTGCGTTGTTGACGATCTTGATCCGGAAGCGCGAGGCGTTGGCGTTGAGCACGGCGGCGAGCTTGGCCGCGAACAACGCCTCCTCGCTGTTGGGAGCGCCGGCGGCAAAGGTCAGCGTTTCCGAATTGTGCAGCAAGGCGCGGCCGCCCCAGACGGTGGCGAGCGACAACAGCAGGGTCAGCACGACGTAGAGGAAGACCTGCTGTTGATTGGTCTTGATCACCTTGGGTCGCCGGGGCGGCGGCTCGGTCAGCGACGAAATGGGGCCTTCAGCACTCATGGCAGCACTCTGGCCTTATTCTTTCGGTGGCGGGTGGCTCGCGAATGTGATCGCGGCGAGCGCCCTCTAATTCGTAAGCGTCTGAAAAAAGAACGATATTCTCTGTCTTCAATGATAGCGCGAAGGTCGCGGAATGCAAATTTCGAGCCGACGGTAACCTTACGCGACGTGTCCGCGGCGATTGGTCATCCTATCACCAGTTAGCCACACTTGGCGATTTTCCGGTTCCCCCCGGCTGCATTCCTCCGCGGGAGATGTCATAAATCGCGCGTCCCGGCGATTTGACCGGTCCAGAACTGGTCCAAGAAGAAGTTGCGCTGAACGGCTCCCATTTTTCTTGTCACGTCAATGAGGGCGTCAGCCTTGTCGTTTCCACCCATGTCATCGGCGGTTCCGGTCGAAGCGCTCATTGGCTGGATGTTGCTGCTCACCTTCAAGCACATCATCGCCGATTTCGTCCTCCAGACCGCCTGGATGGCGCATGGCAAGGACCAAAAGCATGGCTGGGCCCTGCCGCTTCTGGTGCACTGCCTGGTTCACCTTGCAGTTGCACTGCCGCTGATACTGATCGTGGCGCCGAAATTCTGGTTCGTGGCGCTGATCGACTTCGTGATCCACATCACGATCGACCGCGCCAAGGGGTTCGTGTCGGCCAATTTCGGTGTTGACCTCCAGCATCCCTGGTTCTGGACCCTGATCGGCGTCGACCAGGCCCTGCACCACCTCACCGGCTTCGGCCTCTCCATCTTCATGGCGGCGAACTGAGTTAGTGGCCATCTGGAGAAGCCGCCGGCCGGCATGGTTCGACGGCGCTTCGCGCCTCCTCACCATGAGGGGTTGGAGTCTTGCAGCAGAAACAGACCGCATCCTGAGGAGCCCGCCAAAGGCGGGCGTCTCGAAGGACGGCCACAGGTGAGCCGTCCGCCGGCTCCCTGATTCGCGGCCAGGGCGCAACCACCCCGGGTGACTACCGCCCAGGGTGGTTAACCTTTCGTTAGAGAATTGCACTGCATCTTCCTTGAGACGAGGGAGAACTGCAATGTTTTCAAGCCGCGATACCTTTGAAAGCGATTTCTGCCCGGTCCGCGACGAGCTCCTTGGCGAGATGTATCGCGCCAGCGAGAGTGGCCTGCCGAGGCTGGTTGAGAGTGTTTCCCCCGACGCGCGCGCCAGGCTGGCGCTGTTCTGCTACCGCCGCAGCCATCTGCACTCGCTGGCGGTCGCGATCGCAGGGAGCTGCAACGAGCGCGACCTGATCGAGAACGGCGGGCGCGTCGGCTCGACGCTTTACGCGCTGTCGCGCGAGAGCACGGCGAAATCCTCGCCGTCGCTGTCGGGCGGGCGCAAGCCGATCACGCTGTCGACCAAGCCGCTTTCGGTGCTCGCACCGCTGGACGACGAGATCGACGACGAGATCAGCGAAGCGGTTCCGGCTTAAGCGGCTTCTTGTTGGCGTATAATCTCCGCGCAAACGCTTTGCGTTTGTCTCGCGGAAAACCGCTGCACACTTTGCGCTAACGCGGCCCTCCGGGTCCGGATCATGCGCTAACGATCACGGGCAACCCGAACTTCCGCCGCGCCATCGCGCATTCGGCATCGCCCGGCATGCAGGTGCGGCACACCTCCGGCCTCACGGCATAGATGCCGCAGGCGGTCGCTTTCCCGATTTCCCCCTGCAAGGCCGAGCAGCGATCGCCCTCGCACCGCATGCCGGATTGACGCGCGTTGACGAGCGCCTCCGGAATGGCTGCAAGCTCTTCGTCGCTCTCGACCGAGAAGCGCGGCCAGTTGGCCGAATAGCCACAGCACGCGCCGCAACTCTGGCAATAGCTCGACGGATCGGTGGGGAAATCTTGCTGCATCCTCGTCACGTGTCCTTTGGCGGGCCCCAGACCAGGCTCTGCCGCCATCTGGCGCGCAGCACGTCGCGACGCTCCGGATATTTCTCGTCGAGATAGTTCGCGTCTACCACGCGGTCGGTGCGGAAGCTGCGGAAGTCGCCGCGCAGTTCGCACCAGGCCGCGAGCAGCCGCACGGCTTCGAGATAGCCGACCGAAATCGGCCAGATCATGCGCTCGCTGGCGCGGCCCTGCTCGTCGCGATAGCGCAGCATGATCTTCTTGCCTTCGTGGATCTGTGTGCGGGTGCGCACCATGTCGAGACGGTCCGGCTCCCTGTTCCAGCTTGGCCGGGCGCGGCTCGCCGGCTCCAGCACGAAGGGGCGCAGGCGCTCGGGGACAGTGTCGGCAATCTTGGCCATCAAGTCTTCGGCCGCGCGCGCCAGCGCGGAATCGGCGTGGCCCGCGACCCACTGTGCGCCCAGCACTGCGGCCTCGATCTCGTCGGGTGTCAGCATCAGGGGCGGCAGGTCAAAGCCCTTTTCCAGGATGTAGCCCATGCCGGCTTCGCCGCGGATCGGCACGCGCTGGCCGATCAGCGTGGCGATGTCGCGATAGATCGTGCGCTTCGAGGTCTCGAGCTCGGCCGCGATGGCATCCGCCGTCAGGGGCTTACGCGTGCGTCTCAGCACCTGGATGATCTGAAACAGCCGGTCGGCGCGTCTCATGACAATTCTCTTATCGGTGATCTTTTCAGAAAGCGGCGCGCGGCTGCTGACAGGATGTTGGCAGCAGGGGAGTTCTATACCGGGACAACACAGCGACTGAAGAGGATTTGTCCATGATCATTCCAACCCATTTCGGCCCGGTCATTCCGATGCTGCGGGCCCAGGCATGGTCCGTGGCGGTGTTCGGCCGCCTCGTTTCGCTCGATCTCATGGCCGTCGACCTCCGGTTTGCCCTCGCCGGCGCAGTGACAGGCTCGCTGGTTCGGGCCGCCGACGCGCTGGTCCGCCACGTGATGTGCCGCGCCTGGCGAGGGGCTCGCTTCGCAGAAGATATCACGACTGCTGCCACCATGGTGGCAGCAGCCGGCCACTAGGTTCCCCAAACTTTCGAGAGGTCCAGGAGAGATCGCATGATCACACTTTACGGCTTCGGCACCGGCTTCGGCCTGCCTGAAATCAGCCCCTTCGTCACCAAGACCGAGGTGCAGCTCAAGATGGCGGGACTGCCCTACCGGAAGGAGCGGGCGATGCCGCCGGCCTCGCCCAAGGGGCAGCTGCCGTTCATCGACGACGGTGGCGAGGCGGTGGCCGATTCCACCTTCATCCGCGCCCATATCGAACGTCGCTACGGCTTTGATTTCGACGCCGGTCTTTCACTGGCCGAGCGGGCGCAGGCCTGGGCGTTCGAACGGATGATCGAGCATCACGTCTATTGGGGGCTGGTCGGCGCCCGCTGGGTCGATCCGGTCAATTTCGCCAAGGGCCCTGCGCATTTCTTCGACGGCGCGCCGGAGCACAATCGCGAGAAGCTGCGCGAGGATGCGCAATTCCGCGTCGCCGAGAACTATCTGCTCTCGGGGCTCGGCCGCCATGGGCCCGACGACGATGTCGACCTTGCCGTGCGCTCGCTGTTCGCGCTGTCGGTGCAGCTCGGCGACAAGTCCTTCCTGATGGGCAACAAGCCCTGCGGCGTCGACGCCACCGCCTTCGGCATGCTCGCCGGCATCCTCACGCCGTTCTTCGAATCGGCCCTGCGCGAGCGCGCCGAGGGATTTCCGAATCTCACCGCCTATGTCGATCGCATGATGGATGGCTATTATCCCGAGTTCGCGTGGACGCCGCTGCGGCAGGCGGCGTAGCCCGAGGCGATGAGGCTCCTTCCCGTACCTCGCAGGAAGTGCGTTCCCTCCCCCCTTGTGGGGGAGGGCTAGGGAGGGGGGTAGCCCAGGAAAAGGTACCCGTTGTTGACGATGCATTGAGGGCGGGTGCGCGAAGGAAAGAATCCCCGTGTGGCACCCCCCTCCCTGCCCCTCCCCCTCCCCCTCCCCCACAAGGGGGGAGGGAACGGAGAGAGTGGTGCTGTTGGCCGAACTCAATTTGATTTCACGCCCACTGCAACTCGATCTCACGGACACACAAAAACAAAAGAGCCGGCCCATCGGGCCGGCTCTCGTCGTCTCTCAATCGCGCCGCGCTTACTTCACCAGCGAGTACTTGCCATCCTTCACCGTCAGCAGGATGCGGGCGCGTTCGTCGACGCCGTAGCGGTCCTTTTCGGTGAAGTTGTAGACGCCCTGGCTCGCCGCGAGGTCCTTCTCCGACAGCAATGCCTGGCGGATCGCTTCGCGGAATTCCGGCGTGCCGGGCTTGGCCGTCTTCAGCGCGACAGGGATGATCCGCTTCAGGATCTCGAACGCATCGTAGGAATGGCCGGCGAACTGGCTGCGGCTGTTCGGGCCATACTTGGCCTCATAGGCCGCGTTGAGCGCGAGGCCGGGCTTCTTGGTGAGCGCGCTGTCCGGCTGATCTTCCGGATCCATCACGGGGCCCGAGGCCATCAGCACGCCTTCCGCCGCTTTGCCGGCGATGCGGATGAAGTCCATGCTGGCGGCGCCGTGGGTCTGGTAGATCAGGCCCTTGTAGCCGCGCTCGCGCAGCTCGGTCTGCGGCAGCGCGGCCGCGGTGCCTGAGGCGCCGACCAGGATCGCGTCGGGATTGGCGGCAACGAGCTTCAGCACCTGTCCGGTCACCGAAGTATCGGGACGGGCAAAGCGCTCCTCGTCGACGATGGTCATGCCCATCGGCACGGCCTGGGCCTTGAGGTCGTTGAACCAGAGGTCGCCATAAGAGTCGGAGTAGCCGATATAGCCGAGCGTCTTCACGCCCTTGGCCTTCATGTGGTCGTACAGCACCTTGCCGACGATCGGAATCGGCTGCGGCATCGCCACCGACCACTTCATGCGCTCGGGCGTGATCGGGAACGGCGCCAGGCCGAAATGCGGAATGCCGGCTTCGTTGGCGACGTTGGAGACCGCGATGGTCGGTGGCGTCAGCGCCGAGCCCATGATGATGTCGGCCTTGGATTCGGTCACGAAGCGGCGGGCGTTGGTGGTCGCCGTGGTGGGATCACCGCCGTCGTCGAGCACGATCACCTTCAGCGGCACGCCGCCGATCTCCTTCGGCACGAATTCGAGCGCGTTGCGCTCGGGAATGCCAAGGGCTGCGCCCGGGCCGGTCGTGGTGGTGGTGATGCCGATGGTGACTTCGGCGGTCTGGGCCAGCGCGGGCAGCGCCGGCAAGGCGAGCGTCGCAGCCGCGATGGCGGCGGTCAGGTAAAAGCGTTTCATTTATTCCTCCCTTGACGTGTTTCTTTGAAAGCAGAAATCGGGGGGTAATTCAGCCCCCTCTTTTGGTGATGCGGCGATTTAGCTTCCCGTGAACTTGGCTACCATTTCCGCCGGGAATGGTGCCGATTTCAGCTTGTCGGGGTTAACGGGATCGCGGCCGACCAGGACGCGGGTCTCGAAGCCTTCGATCGCGAGCGCCTCGCCCTTGTAGACGTTGTGCTTCACCTCGAAGCTCGAGCGCTTGATGCTCTCGATCCTGGTTTCGATGGTGATCCAGTCGCCATAGGTCGAGGGGATGTAGAACTTGGACCGCGTGTCGACCATGGGGATGCCCACCAGGCCGTATTTGCGGACCAGGTCCTGCTTGGAGAAGCCGGCGACCTCGAACAGGGTCGAGGTCGAATCGTCGAACATCGCGAAATAGCGCGGGTAGTAGACGATGTTGGCGGGGTCGCAATCACCCCACTGGATCTGGACCTCGCGCCGGTTCACGAACATGCGATTGTTGCCCTACTTCGGCGCCATGCGCAGCGAGCCGTCGAGGCGCACCACTTCGCCGTTCAGGTAGGAATTCTCGACCATGTGCAGGGCGAGCGCGGCGAACTCGTCGGCGTTGCCGAGCCGGCGCGGGAAGGGGATCGCGGCGGCGAGCGAGTCCTGGGCTTCCTGCGGCAGGTTCGCCAGCAGCGGCGTCAGGAACAGGCCGGGCGCGATGGTCAGTACGCGAACGCCGAACTGCGCGAGCTCGCGCGCGATCGGCAGCGTCATGCCGACGATGCCGCCCTTGGAGGCCGAATAGGCGGATTGGCCGATCTGGCCGTCATAGGCGGCGACGGACGCCGTGTTGATGATGACGCCACGCTCGCCGGTCGCCTGCGGTTCCAGCTTCGACATCTCGGTCGCGGCAAGGCGCAGCATGTTGAAGGTGCCGATGAGGTTGACCTTGATCACCTTGTCGAAATCGGCGAGCGCCATCGGGCCGTCGCGGCCGACCACGCGCTTGGCAACGCCGATGCCGGCGCAATTGACCAGCACGCGCGGTGCGCCGACGGTCTTGATCGCCTGCGCGATCGCGGCTTCAGCGGAAGCGGCATCGGAAACGTCGCAGGTTATCGCGACGCCCTTGATCTCTGCGGCAACGGTTTCGGCAAGCTTGGCATTGAGGTCGAACACCGCGACCTTGGCGCCCTGCGCCGCCAGCTTTCGCGCGGTGGCCGCGCCCAGTCCCGATGCGCCGCCGGTGACGATGGCTGCTTGATCCTTCAACAACATGGCGTTCTCCTGGTGCGGTGATTTCTTATCCGACCGATATCACACGGTTGGATGGATTGGCAGCGTAGAGCTCCTCGATCAATTCGGTGCGGTGCTCGAGCACAGCGCGCTGGTTGATCGAGCCCTTGTCGGTGACCTCGCCCTTGTCGATCGAGAGCGGCGTGTCCATCAGGATGGCGCGCGTGATCCTGGTCGACGAGCCCGTGGCCTGGCCGAGGAAGCGGGTCAGGCGCTCGCGGAAGGCTTCGCGGACCAGCCGGTCGCGCGTCGCAACGAGGAGATCGTCGGTCGGCAGCGTCGGGTTGATCAGCCGGCAGCCGTCGAGGTCGAGCACGACCAGCGCGGAGACCTCGTCACGGTTGATGCCGGCAATGACGACGTCGCGCACCAGCGGTGCGCAGGCTGCCGTGAGGCGCGCGCGCAAGGGGCCGACGCTGACCCAGGTGCCGCTGGCGAGCTTGAAGTCTTCACCGACACGACCGTCGAAATCGAAGCCGGCGTTGAAATCGTCGGGATCGGCGGGCTTGAGCGCGTCGCCCATCTTGTAAAATCCTTCCTCGTCGAAGGATTTTGCGGTGATGTCGGCCTGGCGCCAGTAACCGGGCATCACGTTCGGCCCCTTGGCGCGCACTTCCAGCTTGCCGTTGTTCGGCACCAGCTTGGCATCGTTGCCGGACACAGGCAGGCCGACATGGCCGGATCGGCTGGTGCGCGGATTGACCGACATGAAGAACGGCGCGGTCTCGGTCGCGCCGAGGCCGGTCAGCATCGGCACGCGATAGCCTTTTTCCTTCACCGCGAGCTCGTCGAGGCTGTCCCAGATGAACGGCGAGAGCGCGGCGCCCGAGAAGAACATCGCGTGCAGGCGGTCGAAGAACTTTGCGCGCAGGCCCTGATCGTCGCGCAAATAGGGCAGCAGCGATTCATAGCCCTTGGGCACGTTGAAATAGACCGTCGGCGAGATTTCCTGGAGATTGCGCACCGTCTCCTCGATGCCGCCGGGCATCGGCTTGCCCGCGTCCAGATACATCGAGCCGCCGTTGTAGAGCGTCAGCCCGATATTGTGGTTGCCGCCAAAGGTGTGATTCCAGGGCAGCCAGTCGATGATGACGGGCGGCTCGTCCTTGAGGAAGGCGAGCGTCTCGCGCAGCATCACCTGGTTGGCGCAGATCATGCGCTGGGTGTTGATGACGGCCTTCGGGTTGCCGGTCGAGCCCGAGGTCAGCAGGAATTTTGCGATCGTGTCGGGGCCGATCCTGCCGTGGACGTCGTCGAGATCGCTGCGGATCGGCGTCGCCATGAGATCGGCGAGCAGGGTGACGTCGCGGCCCGGCACGTGGCCATAGGACGCGGCGATCTCGGTGCCGAGCGAGACATTGGCGGCGAGTGCATCGGCGAACTTGTCGGCATCCTCGGCGAAGACGAGGCCGGGCGTCAGCAGCTTCATCAGATAGGACAGCTTGCCGTAGTCCTTCGACACCAGCGAATAGGCCGGCGACACCGGGCAGAACGGAATGCCGGCATAGAACGCGCCGAACGCGAGCAGGGCGTGGTCGATCGAATTGCCGGAGAGGATGACGACCGGCCGCTCCGCCGACAGGCCGCGCGCGATCAGGCCCGACGCGATGTGCCGGCTGGCGACGAGCAGCTCGGCATAGGTGATCTTGCGCCAGAAGCGGCCGCCTTCGCGCTCAGCCATGAAGACGCGGTCCGGCGTGGTATTGGCCCAGTGATGCAGGCGGTCGGTGATGCGGACGGGATAGTCGCCGAGCGGCTGTTTGGGCCGCAGGTAGATCGTGCCGTCGTCGCGCCGTTCGATGTTGACGACGGGATCGCCGAACGAGATGGGCCGCAGCGGGAAAGTGCTCGCGCCGCGCTCCATGCTGGAAGAGGACGGCTGCGCGCTCATGACTTCGGCTTTACCTTTGCGGTCTTGTGTTCGAGGAATTCGCGGATCCTGCGCTTCGCTTCCTTGTCGCTCTGCGCGACGGTCGCCATCAACGATTCCATCAGCAGGCCGGTCTGCGGATTGGCCTCCGCGATCATCGGCAGCGCCTGGAGCACGGCGAAATTGGTCAGCGGCGCGTTGGACGCGACCTTGGTCGCGAGCTCCATGGCCTTGCCGAGCGCGTTGCCGGCTTCCGTCACATATTGCGCGAAGCCGTAGGAGGCGCCTTCGGTCGCGCTGTAGACGCGGCCCGTCAGCATCATGTCCATCATCCTGGCGACGCCGATCAGCCGCGGCAGCCGCACCGAGCCGCCGCCGCCGACGAAGATGCCGCGCTGGCCTTCCGGCAGCGCGAAATAGGTCGAGGGCTCGGCGACGCGGATATGCGCCGAGCAGGCAAGCTCCAGCCCGCCGCCGATCACGGCCCCCTTCAGCGCCGCGATCACGGGCACGCGGCTGTACTGGATGCGGTCGAATACCCGGTGCCACATCTGGGAATGGAGCAGGCCGCCGGTCGCGTCATGCTCGGTCAGCTCGGAGAGATCGAGGCCGGAGGAGAAGTGATCGCCGATGCCGTGGATGACGACTGCGCCGATATCCTCGGGCAAGGAGGCAAAACACTCGCCGATCTCCAGGATGATGCCGTCGTTCAGCGCATTGCGCTTGGCCGGCCGGTTCAGACCCACGGTCAGAACCCGGTCCGCCCTCTCGATCCGGAGCAGCCCGGAGGCGCCCGCCTTCGCGGTATCGGCGTTTCCCTGTGTCATTTGCGTCCTTATCAGAATAGTTATGTTGTATAACGAATTCTGAGGGAGTCAAGGTCAGGACGGCAGAATCGGGCTCAGCATACGGTGTCGTCCCTGCAAATGCAGGGGCCCATAACCCCAGGGGAAAGTCTGGCGAAAGCCCGTCGTCCGGTACTCCGACCGTTCGCAATCGATAAATCCTGCGGCATGGGTTCCTGCGTGCCCAGGGACGGCAGCAGAGCGTGCGGTCAAACCACCTGATGCACGTCGATCACCACGCGGTCCGCGTGACGCGCGGCCGAGCCTACGAAGATGTGCTCCATCAGCCAGCGATACTTCTCATGCCCGGTCTCGAATCTCGGCACGGTGCGGAAATAGATCAGCTTGGGATCAACAGGCTCGCCGCGCTTGAGCTTCTGCAGCAGATCGACGGGACCGAAGCGCATGCCCTTGTTCTCGACATAGACGACGGCGCCGTCGTCGGTCTCGAAGGCGTATTTGGCCTCTAAGTCGATCAGCTCGTTGGGGCGGATGGTCTGGAAGTCGGCCCCGAACGGCAGCACTTTGGCTGTTATCGCGCCCGTCACCTCGCCGCCGATGATCGGGATGATGCGGCGAACGCCGATCCCGGTCTCGCCGGCGGTGACGACGTCGCCGATGCGAGCGGTGACGGTGAAGACGTATTTGGTCTCGAGAATGGGAGTCATGGATTGCTCCAATTTCGTGTCAGAAGGCGTCGATGTCTTCGCCTCTCCCCGCTTGCGGGGAGAGGCCGGAATCCGCGCGATTAGCGCGGATTCCGGGTGAGGGGGAGTCTCCGCGAGTCCAACTGTCACCGTCCCCGCGGAGGCTCCCCCTCACCCCAACCCTCTCCCCGCAAGCGGGGCGAGGGAGCTCACCGGCGTCGCGGCGACAATTCAGTCTCAATCCTCAATTCGCCATCATCCGCGTCGGCAGCCAGGTTGCCAGCAGCGGGAAGGCGATCAGGATCACCAGGCGGATCAGGTCGGTGACCACGAACGGGATCACGCCTTTGAAGATGGTGGAGAAGGAGACGTCCTTCACCACGCTCTTGATGACGAAGACGTTCATTCCGACCGGCGGATGGATCAGGCCGAGCTCGACGGTCATCACGATGATGACGCCGAACCAGATCGGGTCAAAACCCAAATGGGTGATCACGGGGAAGATGATCGGCACGGTGAGGATGATCATCGCCATGGCGTCCATCAGGCAGCCGAGCACGAGATACATCACCATGATCAGCGCCAGCACGCCGTAGCTGCCGAGACCGAGGCCGGTGAGGAACTCGGTCACCTTCTGCGGTGTCTGCGTCACCGTGAGGAAATAGCCGAAGATCAGCGCGCCGATCAGCACGGTGAAGACGGCGGCCGCGGTGCGCGTCGCCTGCAGCAGCGAGGCCAGGATCTTCTCGCGGTCGAGACGGCCGGTGAGCACGCCGATGATGAACGCGCCGGCGGCGCCGACGCCGCCGGCTTCCGTCGGCGTGAAGCGCGGCAGATAGGGCAGGCCGTAGAGGCCGCCGATCACGAAGATGAACAGCAGCACCGGCGCCCAGATCTCCTTCAGGCCCGCAAAGCGCTCGCGCCACGGCGTCACCTTGCCCTTGGGCAGGAAGTCGGGACGGAAATAGCCGATCAGGAAGATCGTGATCATGTACATGCTCATCGCCAGCAAGCCCGGGATGATGCCGGCGATGAAGAGCTTGCCGATGTCCTGCTCGGTGATGATGCCGTAGACCGCGAGCACCGTGGAGGGCGGCAGCATCGCGCCCAGCGTGCCGCCCGCCGCGATCACGCCGGTGGCGAACGACTGCGGATAGCCGAAGCGGCGCATTTCCGGATAGGCGACGGCGGAGAAGGTCGCGGCGGTCGCCACCGACGAGCCGCAGATTGCGGCAAAGCCGCCGCATGCGCCGACGGTGGCGATGCCGAGACCGCCGCGCAAATGGCCGACGAAGCCGTTGGCGGCGCGGAACAGCTCGCGGCTCATGCCGGAGTTGGACACGAACGAGCCCATCAGCAGGAACATCGGGATGACGCCGAACGTATAGTCGGTCACCGTGCGCATCGAGGTCTGGCCGACCAGCTTCAGCGCCGCATTGCCGTTGACGAGATAGGCGAAGCCGGAGACGCCGACGAGGCCCATGGCCATGCCGACGGGCACGCGCAGCAGCATCAGGACGAACAGGGAAACGAAGCCGATTAAGGCGACGGCATCGGTGCTCATGATTACTCCGTCGCCTTCAATTTGGGGTCGTGCATCTCTTCAGGATGGAAAATCAGCCGGTAGGTGCGGATCGCGATCAGCAGCACGGCCGAGACATCGCCGATCCAGGCGACCGCGAAGAACGGCCAGGTCGGCATGTGCATGTCGAAGGTCTGGACGTTGTCGTTGTAGGTGCCGCGCACCTTGTCGAACAAGGTCCAGGTCTGGACCGTAACGACGAACAGCAGAACCAGGGTGGCGAACACGTCGATCCAGCGCTGGTAGCGCGGCCCGACATTGCCCCAGACGAGATCCACGGTGATGTGGGTGCCGCGATAGGAGGTCGCGGCGATGCCCCAGAAGATGAGGATGCCGAGCAGCATGCGGCCGATGTCGAAGCTGTCGGGGATCGAATAGTTCAGCGTGTTGCGCAGCAGCACCGACAGGAAAATGTCGAGCGCGACGATGCCGACGAAGCCGGCCGCGATCCATTCGATCGAGTCGATCACGCGATCCATCCAGGAGCGCTTCATGGGAGGGGTCACATCGTGTGCTGTCATCGTTCGATCTCGACTCCGGCGGCGGCTCCTCGCCTCTCCCCGCGTGCGGGGAGAGGCCGCATCGCATCGAAGATGCGATGCGGGTGAGGGGGACTCTCCGCGAGTCCATCTGTCACCATCTTTTGCGGAAGCGGCCCCTCACCCCAGCCCTCTCCCCGTAAGGACGGGGAGAGGGGGAGGAGAGACCGATCGCGCCGCGGCGTCACTCCGCCAGCGCGTTGTACTTCTTCAGCGAAGCCTTGAGCTCCGTGAGCGCTGCATCGGGATCGGCACCGGCTTTCTTGGCTCCGTCCGCCCAGGTCTTGACCAGAGGCTCGGCGGCCTTCTTCCAGGCTGCGGTCTGCTCCGCCGTCAGCTTGTAGACCTCGTGGCCGGATTCCGCCTTCACCTTGTCGATGCCGGCGTCCTCGAACTTGCCCCAGTGCTCGCCGACCACGCCCGCCATCTCGACCGAGCAGTTCTTGTCGATCGCGGCCTTCTGCTTGTCGGACATCGCATTGTACTTGTCCTTGTTGATCACGAACACGAAGGTCGTGGTGTAGAGCGGCGCCTCCATGTCGTACTTGGTCACCTTGTCGATGCCGAACAGCACGAGGGAGCCCCAGGGGAAGGTGACGCCGTCGGCGACGCCGCGCTCGATGATGTCGCGCACCTCCGGTGCCGAGGACTGCACGTTGGTGCCGCCGAGCGAGGTCACGAAGTTCGCCATGGTGGCGTGCGCCGGGCGGATCTTCATGCCCTTCACGTCCTCGGGCATCACGATCTTCTTGGTCTTGGAATGGAACGAGGAGGGCGAGTGGACGAACGCCAGGCAATATTTGACGTCCTTCATCTCCTTCTCGGCATATTTGCGATACCAGGCGTCCAGGCCCATCGAGCCGCCCTTGGCATCCGAGATCAGGAACGGCAGCTCGCCGGCGCCGACGATCGGGAAGCGGCCGGGCTGGTAACCGGGATTGACATAGGTGACGTCGGCGATGCCGTCGCGGGCCATGTCGTAATGGTCGAACGCCTTGCCGAGCTGCTGGGCCGGAAACACCTTGCCCTTGATGGTGCCGCCGGAATCCTTCTCGACCGCGGCCGCCCAGTCCTCCAGCGACTTCTGCAGCGGATGCGAGGCCGGCACCCAGTGTGAGATCTTCAAATCGAAGGTCTTGTCCTGCGCGAACGCGGGCGTCACGCTTGCTGCCAGCAGCAAAGCCAGACAGGCTTTCCTCATCACACGTCTCTCCCTGTTGTCGACTTCGGGCTTCGTTGGCCCGGTCTCATTAATTAACATGTTATCTAAATGGCGGACGTGTTCAAGCCGGAACTGGCGCGCAGCTCTGTCGCATCCTCAACGTCAGCCCTGTTGCATGGATGTGTCGCCGTTCGCGGCGACCCGCACTCCCCTTTTGCCCAACCGTTATATGGTATAATTATCCCGCGCGACCTGAAGCGACAAGCGGGCCGCGACGAAAGCCTACAGGATCGGGAGGAGCAAGTATTGCGGACAAAAGTCGCAATCATCGGGGCCGGGCCGGCCGGATTGTTGCTTGGGCAACTGCTGCAGGCTTACGGCATCGAGAATGTCATTCTGGAGCGGCAGAGCCCCGACTATGTGCTCGGTCGCATCCGCGCCGGGCTTCTGGAGGAGGGAACCGTCGCGCTGCTCGACCAGATTGGCGCAGGGACCCGGGCGCATGCCGAGGGCCTGGTGCATGAAGGCATCGAGCTTGCCTTTTCCGGCCGCCGTCATCGCATCGACATGAAGGCCGCGACCGGCAAGACGGTCATGATCTACGGCCAGACCGAGGTCACGCTCGACCTGATGAATGCGCGGAAGGCCGCCGGTCTCGTTTCGGTCTACGAGGCCAAGGACGTCCAGCCGCACGATTTCGACGGCGGTCACCCGCGCGTAACCTGGGTCAAGGACGGCGTCACCCACACGCTCGACTGCGATTTCATCGCCGGTTGCGACGGTTTCCATGGCGTCAGCCGCGCCAGCGTTCCGGCTTCGGCCATCGAGGAGTTCGAGCGGGTCTATCCGTTCGGCTGGCTCGGCATCTTGTCGGATACGCCGCCGGTCAGCCACGAGCTGATCTACTCCAACCATGCTCGCGGCTTTGCGCTCTGCACCATGCGCTCGACCAAGCGCAGCCGCTACTACGTGCAGTGCTCGCTGGACGACCATGTCGACCAATGGCCGGACGACCGCTTCTGGGACGAATTGAGTCGGCGGCTCGATCAGGAGGCGGCCGACGGCCTCGTCACCGGTCCCTCGATCGAGAAGAGCATCGCGCCCCTGCGCAGCTTCGTCGCCGAGCCGATGCGCTTCGGCAAGCTGTTCCTGTGTGGCGACGCCGCGCACATCGTGCCGCCGACCGGCGCCAAGGGCCTCAACTTAGCTGCCAGCGATGCGCATTATCTGTCGAGCGCCTTGCGCGAATTCTACGACGAGAAATCCAGCGCAGGCCTCGACGCCTATTCCGCCACGGCACTGGCGCGCGTCTGGAAGGCCGTGCGCTTCTCCTGGTGGATGACCTCGATGCTGCATAAATTCCCCGACACCGGCACCATCGGCGCCCGCATCCAGCTCGCCGAGCTCGATTACGTCACGCAGTCGCAGGCCGCGATGACGTCATTGTCGGAGAATTACGTGGGGCTGCCGTTTTAAGACAGTGCCGGGTGGGCAAAGGCGTTCTTGCGCCGTGCCCACCACCTTCCCATGATTGCGAAAGCGCGTGGGCACGCTTCGCTTTGCCCACTCTACGGCTCCGTCATTGTGGTGCCGTCCGTGTTTCAAACACCCGCGCAAATCGCGTTTAAAACTTTGTAATTGATGCGTTCGTCTCGTCCATCGCGTTCAATGCCGGCGACACGGTAACGCGAGACAGTCATGACCGCTCCCGACATCCCCGCCGGCTTCGAGCCGCATTTTCGCAAGGCGCCGCTGACCGATCCCTGGGAGCCGCTCTATTCGAAAAAGACCGACAAGGGCGTCACCGTGGGCTTGCGTCTGGCGACGCCACACACCAACGCGCGCGGCCTGATCCATGGCGGGCTGATCGCGGCATTGTCGGATGCCGCCATGGGTTACAGCTGCGCCCAGGCGACGGGCTGGACGACGTCCTTCGTCACCATCTCGCTGTCGATCGACTATGTCGGCGCCGCCGGGATCGGCCAATGGCTCGCGGTCGAAGGCGAAGCGATCAAGACCGGCAATACGATCTGCTTCGCGCAGTGCCTGGTGAGGGCCGACGACGCCGTGATCGCGCGGGCGAGCGGGACGTTCCGCGTGGTGCCCAAGAAGGGTTAGTTGTCGTTTCGGGGCGGTGCGACGCACCGAACCCGGAACCTCGAGATTCCGGGGTCTCGCTTCGCGAGTCCCGGAATGACGGTCGTCACCCGAATCTCCACTCTGCCGTCTCCACCACGAGATCGATGAACGCGCGCACCTTGGCCGAGAGCAGGCGCGAGGTCGGATAGACGATATGGATCGGCAGCGCCGGCTGCTCGTATGCCGCGAGCACGATTTTGAGCCGCCCGCGCTTCAGCCCCTCGGCGGCCTGATAGGCCAGCACCCGCGTCACGCCGCCGCCGGCCTCGGCATATTGCAGGGCGGCGTCGGCGCTGTTGCTGGCGAAGCGCGGGGCCGTCGTCACCTCGATGTCGCGACCGTCCTGAACGAAATGCCAGATGGCGGACGGGCCGAACGCGATGGTCTGATGCGCGAGCAATTCTTGCGGTGTCTTCGGTTCGCCGTGACGCCTAAGATAGCCCGGCGTCGCGACCGTGATCCGCCGCATCTCGCCGACCTGGCGCGCAACCAGCGAGGAATCGGCGAGATGACCGATCCGCACCGCGGCGTCGACGGCGTCTTCCACGAGGTTGACGAGATGGTCCGAGAGCCTGAGCTCGGCGGCGACCTCGGGATAGCGCTTGAGATAGGCCGTCATCACCGACGCAACATGCAGCCGGCCGAAACCGACCGGGGCCGACACCACGAGGCGCCCGCTCGGCCGGTTGCGTTCCTCCCGGGCGGAGCCGTCGGCCTCCTCGACATCGGCGAGAATGCGCCGCGCGCGTTCCAGGTAGCGCGTGCCGACGTCGGTCAGCGTCACCTGCCGCGTGGTCCGCTGCAACAGCCGGGCGCCGAGATGCTCCTCCAGCGCCGCGATCAGCCGCGTCACCGCCGAGGGCGACAGCCTCAGCTTGCGCGCCGCCGGGGCAAAGCCGCGCAGATCAGCAACGGTGACGAAGACGTGCATGGCTTCGAGGCGGTCCATGAGATTATTGCATATATTGCAACGATGAAGTGTCAATAGGCCAGATTGTTTTAGTCGCAGGAAGGTCCATTTTGAGAGGCGAAGACGCAGACATGCGCCGGAATTTCAGGAGATGTTCCGATGAGTGAAGTCCACACCTATGCCAGCGACGTCGCCTTCTCGCCGGCGGTGAAATCGATTCAGACCCGAAAGGGCTCGCGCGAGGGCTATGCCCACGCTGAGCAGCGCGGATGGCGCACCGAGGTCGACGAGAACCTCGCGGCGTTCCTGGCCGATGCCAACAGCTTCTATTTTGCGACGGCCTCGGCCGACGGCCAGCCCTATATCCAGCACCGCGGCGGACCGAAGGGGTTCTTGAAGGTGCTGGACAAGCAGACGCTCGCCTTCACCGACTACGCTGGTAACAGGCAATACATCACCCAGGGAAACCTGTCCGAGAATCCCAAAGCCTACATCTTCGTGATGGATTACACCCATCGCCGCCGGGTGAAGATCTGGGGCGAGGCGCGCGTCGTCGAGGACGACGAGGCGCTGACGACATCGTTGATGCCGAAGGGCTATCGTGCGCGGCCCGAGCAGGTGATACTGTTCAAGATCGCCGCGTGGGACACCAACTGCCCGCAGCACATCCCGCAGAAATTCGACGCGGGCGATGTGGCGGCGGCCCTTGCGGCGAGGGATGCGAGGATCGCGGAGCTGGAAGCGGAGGTCGCGGCGCTGAAGGGTGAGAAGGGTACTGCGAGTTAAACGGCGCTGTGCTCTTTCACCCTCCCCTGGAGGGGGAGGGTCGATCGCGCGCAGCGCGAGCGGGGTGGGGTGATCTCTCAACACGGGTACTGTGCGCGGGGAGAGACCGTCACCCCACCCCGCTTCGCATTTCGCTTCGCTACATGCGAAGCGACCCTCCCCCTCCAGGGGAGGGTAAGAGTTACAACACGCTCGCGCCTTCG
This sequence comes from Bradyrhizobium sp. UNPF46, assembly GCF_006658625.1. Classification (NCBI taxonomy): domain Bacteria; kingdom Pseudomonadati; phylum Pseudomonadota; class Alphaproteobacteria; order Hyphomicrobiales; family Nitrobacteraceae; genus Bradyrhizobium; species Bradyrhizobium sp. UNPF46. The sequence goes on along the minus strand of NZ_LFJB01000026.1, from coordinate 56,351 downwards.
TGCTGGAAGCCGAGATAGCTCGCCGCGACCCGCTCGTTCGCGGCGATGTCGCTAGCTTTCCCGCTGAGCACGAACTCGCCGAGCTCCATCACATAGGCCTGGTCCGCGATCTTGAGCGCGGCCTGGGCGTTCTGCTCGACCAGCAGCACGGAGACGCCGGCGGTGCGCAGTTCGGTCACGATGCGGAAGATGTCGGCGACGATGATCGGGGCGAGGCCGAGGCTCGGCTCGTCCAGCATCAGGAGCTTCGGCTCGCCCATCAGCGCGCGGCCCATCGCGAGCATCTGCTGCTCGCCGCCGGACAAGGTACCGGCGAGCTGCTTGCGCCGCTCCTTGAGCCGCGGAAACAGCGCATAGACCCGTTCGATCGAGGATTTCGCCCGGCTCCGCTCGATGCGGAAGGCGCCGAGCTCGAGATTGTCCTCGACATTCATGGTCACGAACAATTCGCGGTGCTCGGGGACGAGACCGAGCCCCATCGCGACGCGGTCCTCGATATCGAGGCGGGCGAGATCCTCACCGGCAAAGGTGACGCGGCCCTTCAGCGGCAGGATGCCCATGACGGCCGAGAGCAGCGTGGTCTTGCCGGCGCCGTTGGCGCCGACGATGGTGACGATCTCATTGGCGCCGACCTCGAGCGAGACCGAGCGTACGGCCTCGACCTTGCCATAGGCGACATGGGCGTCGGTGACGGACAACAGCGCGCTCATGCCGCCACTCCGAGATAGGCCTTGATCACTTCTGGATTGGTCTTGATCGTGGCGGGGGTGCCCTCCGCGATCTTGGTGCCGAAATCGAGCACCACGATGCGGTCGGCGAGGTTCATGACGAAGCCCATGTCGTGCTCGACCAGGAGCACGCTCATGCCGCCGTCGCGCAAGTCCCGCAGCAACTTGGCGAGCTGCTGCTTCTCCATGTGGCGCAGGCCCGCGGCGGGCTCGTCGAGCAGCAGCAGCATCGGATCGACGCAGAGCGCGCGGGCGATCTCGACGATGCGCTGCTGGCCGAGCGAGAGGCTGCCTGCGAGCTGATGCATCTGGTCGGCAAGGCCGACACGCTCGATCTGGCGGGCGGCTTCGGCAAGCAGCTTCGCCTCATCGGCGCGGTCGAGCCGCAGCATCGAGGAGATCGGCCCCGAATGGCCGCGCAGATGGGCGCCGATGGCGACGTTTTCCAGCACGGTCATGTCAGGGACCAGCTTGACGTGCTGGAACGTCCTGCTGATTCCGAGCTTGACGATCTCCTGCGGCGGCGCGTTGTCGACCTTCTTGCCGAGCACCGAGATCGAGCCCGAGGTGGCCGACAGCACGCCGGTGATCAGGTTGAAGGTGGTGCTCTTGCCGGCGCCGTTCGGGCCGATTAGCGCGACGATCTCGCGGGCCTGGACGTCGAAGGAGACGTTGTTGACGGCGACCACGCCGCCGAACTGCTTTCGTGCCTTTTCGACCTGGAGCAGGATGCTGGCCTCGCCGGGCGAGCGGATGCGCTGCTCCAGCTTCAACGAGGTGTCGGGCTTCTTGCCACGGGTAGCTTCCGGCAGGAACGATATCAGCCAGGGCCAGAGGCCGCCGGGCGCAAGCTGCAGCAGCGCCACCAGCATGATGCCGAACACGATGGTCTCGACCTGGCCGGAGCCGGGCAGGATCAGCGGCAAATAGCTCTGCAGCACCTCTTTCAGCACGACGACGATGGCCGCGCCCAGCACGCCGCCCCAGACATAGCCGGCGCCGCCGACCACGGCGATGAAGAGATATTCGATGCCGGCCTGCGCGCCGAACGGCGTCGGATTCACCGCGCGCTGCAGATGCGCGTAGAGCCACCCCGACAGGCCGGCGAGCACGGCGGCATGGATGAACACCAGCAGTTTGGCGCGCGGCGTGTGCACGCCGAATGCTTCGGCGGCGACATGGCCGCGGCGCAGCGCGCGGATGGCGCGGCCGGTGCGGGAGTCCAGGAGGTTCATCGTCAGCAGGGCCGAAAGGATCACGGCGACCCAGATCGCGTAATAGATCGAGCCGGGCGAGAGCATCTTGAACGTGCCGATCGACAGCGGCGGAATCGCCGAGATGCCGTCGTTGCGCCCGAGGAACTCCAGCTTGCTGAACAGGTAGAACAGCCCCAACCCCCAGGCCAGCGTGCCGAGCGGCAAATAATGGCCGGAGAGGCGGACGGTGATCAGCCCGAGCAGCACCGCCAGCGAACCGCTGACCACGAGCGACAGCGGCAGCGTCAGCCAGGGCGACAGGCCGTAGGCCGTCGACAGCACCGCGGTGGTGTAGGCACCGAAACCGACGAAGGCCGCTTGTCCGAACGAGGTCAGGCCGCCGACGCCGGTCAGCAGCACGAGGCCCATCGCGACGAGGGCCGCGAGGCCGATATTGTCGAGCAGCACGATCCAGAACGGAGGCATTCCGGGAACGAACGGGATCGCCGCCATGACGGCTGCGAAGATGGTGATGGGAAGCCGGCTCTGCATCTTGGCCTCAGTCCTTCTCTTCCTCGACCGCAGGCGCGGCGAGCGAGCGCAGCAGCAGCACGGGGATCAAGAGCATGAAAACGATCACCTCCTTGTAGTTGGAGGCATAGAAGGACGAGAACGCCTCGACGATGCCGACGACCAGCGCCGCGACGGCGGTCAGGGGGTAGCTGACGAGGCCGCCGATGATCGCGGCGACGAAACCCTTCAGGCCGATCAGGAAGCCGCTGTCGTAATAGAGCGTCGTGATCGGCACGATCAGGATGCCCGACAGCGCGCCGATGACGGACGCCAGCAGGAAGGCGATCTGCCCCGACAGCGTGGTGCGGATGCCGGCGAGCCGCGCTCCCAGCCGGTTCACGGCGGTCGCGCGCAGCGCCTTGCCGTAGAGCGTCAGGCCGAAGAACAGCCAGAGCCCGACGATGAAGGCGATGGTGATGCCGTAGACGGTGAGGCTCTGGCCGGTGAAGCGCAGCGCGCCCGCGGTGAACGACCCCGCCAGCACGGCGGGTCCGCGCTGGCCTTCGGCGCCGAAGAACAACAGGCCGAGGCCCTGCAGCGCGAGGTGGACGCCGACCGATGCGATCAGCAGTACCAGCACGGAAGTGTGCGCCAGCGGCTGGAAAGCTATGCGGTAGAGATAGAGGCCGATCATGGCGACGATCACTAGCGACAGCACGATCGCAACTGCGACCGGGGGCTTCTGGGCGGCGAAGTACACGGTCAACGCCAGCACGACGGCCGGCAGCACGACGTTGGTGACGAGGCTGCGCAGGATCAGGCGCCCATGCAGCGCCCTGCGGGCGACGAACAGGTCGAAGCCGAAGGCGCCGATGCCCAGCGCGAGCGCGAGCTTCGCCGTGCCCGGCATCTGGCCCGCGGCCAGCGAGGCATAGGTCAGCGCGCCGTAGGTGACGAATTCGCCCTGGGGAATGAGGATGACGCGGGTGACGGCGAACACCAGCACCAGCGCCAGGCCGAGCAGCGCATAGATCGCGCCATTGGTGATGCCGTCCTGCACCAGAAACAGCATGATGGTGGTATTCAAGACCGGACGCTCCCCCTCAAGATTTAAGGACCGGTCTCCGCAATTGCGGTGGATGGTCCCCTCACAGCCATTGAAATGCACTGGCGATATTTGATATGGTCCATAACAATTATCAAATATAACATCAAGGGTGAGGAACGACCCGACCCGAATTTAGCGGGATTACGAGCATGAGGCGATGACCGTTTCCAAGACCGCTGAGAAGTCCTCCGAAAAGTCCGGCGAGGCGGCCAAGGGCCGCAAGGACGCAGGCGAGCCGCTGGCGGAAACCCTCCAGCTCGGCGAGCTCTCCGAGCAGCTCGGCTATGTGCTGAAGCGGGCGCAGCTCAAGGTGTTCGAGAACTTCTTGCGTTGCATGGCCTCGCTGCAGCTGACGCCGGCGCAGTTCTCCGTGCTGCTGCTGGTCGAGAAGAACCCGGGCCGTAACCAGACCGAGATCGCCTCGACCCTCGGCATCCTCAGGCCGAACTTCGTGGCGATGCTCGACAATCTCGAGAGCCGCGATCTCTGTGCCCGGATCCGCTCCACCAACGACCGCCGCTCGCACATCCTGGTGCTGACCGACAAGGGCAAGGCCGTGCTGGCCCGCGCCAAGAAGCTCGTCGCCACCAAGCACGAGGCGCGGCTCAACGATCTGCTCGGGCAAAGCAACCGCGAGGCCCTGATCGCGATGCTCTCGAAGATCGCGAACGAGTTCTGAGGCGGACAGTCGTTCCTGGGCGCGCGCGGGTGCGACCCCGGAAGCTCGCGCTGCATTTGCGCGGTCGTCATGCCAGGGCTTGACGAGGGCTTGACGAGGGCTTGACCAGGTTTGTCCCCGGCATCCGCGTCGCTCCGTCAATCCGCGACGGCCGCACGGCCTGACGTAAATCCGCAGTTGCGGATTGGGGAGCCGCACCTCACGCACTTGGAGGGAGCCCCGACAACGTCGAGCGGTATGATGCGCCGCATATAGAAATTGATGCTTGAAACGTCATTCTGCGCACTCTAAGCTTGCCTAATCAAGCACCGTAACTGCCACGGATATCCTGCCCGTGATCACCGCCGCGCAGCTTCGAGCCGCCCGTGCCTTGCTCAGGATTGACCAGCGCGAACTCGCGCAGCGCTGTTCGCTGTCACTGCCGACGATCCAGCGCATGGAGGCCTCCGAAGGGGTGATCCGCGGCAACGTCGATTCCCTGGTGAAGCTGGTTGAGGCGCTGTCGCTTGCCGGCATCGAGCTGATCGCCGAGGGGGCGGTGTCGAGCGCCGGGGGCCGCGGCGTGCGGCTGAGGTCTCCACCTCCGAGAGCGGGCGGCCAAGAGCGATGACGACGCGCGCGCAAATCATGATCCAGGAGCGGCCATGATCGCCGTGGCGCTATGGTCGGTGGCGGCTCTGCTCGCTCTGGCGCCTGCGGGAGTCGTGCTGTCGACGCGCCCGCGCGGCTCGCTCATCGTTTACGGCGGATGCCTGATCGCCACATCGACGCTATGCGTCACGGCGCTGTCCGATCTGCTCCATGTCCCTCAACTAACGCCGAGCGCGACACTGCCGATCGGCCTGCCCTGGCTCGGTGCCCATTTCCGGCTCGATGCGCTGTCCGCCTTCTTCCTCGTCGTCGTCAATCTCGGCGGCGTCGCTGCGAGCCTTTTCGCGCTCGGTTACGGCCGGCACGAGGACTCTCCCGGCCGCGTGCTGCCGTTCTATCCTGCCTATCTCGCAGCGATGAACGTCGTCGTGCTGGCGAACGATGCCTTCAGCTTCCTGGTCGCCTGGGAATTCATGTCGCTGACCTCCTGGGCGCTGGTGGTGTCGCATCACCGGGAGGCCGAGAACATCCGCGCCGGCTACGTCTATCTATTGATGGCGAGTTTCGGCACGCTGGCGCTGCTGCTCGCGTTCGGCCTGCTCGCAAGCGGCGCAGGTTACGATTTCGATGCGATCCGGGCCTCACATCCTTCCGCTGCAGTGACCGGCACGGTGGTGATCCTCGCGCTGCTGGGCGCCGGCTCCAAGGCTGGCCTGGTACCGCTGCACGCCTGGCTGCCGCTCGCCCATCCCGCCGCACCCAGCCACGTCTCCGGCCTCATGAGCGGCGTCATGACCAAGGTCGCCGTCTACGGCTTCGTGCGCATCGTCTTCGACCTTCTGCCCGAACCGGTGTGGTGGTGGAGCATGGTGGTGTTGCTGGTCGGCGGTCCGACGGCGACGCTGGGCGTGCTCTATGCGCTGATGCAGCGCGATATCAAGCGCGTGCTCGCCTATTCGACGATTGAGAACATCGGCATCGTCTTCACCGGCCTCGGGCTGGCACTGGCTTTCAAGGCGGAAGGGCTCGACTGGGTGGCGGCACTGGCTTTCACCGCGGCGATGCTGCATGTCTTCAATCATGCACTGTTCAAAAGCCTGCTGTTCTTCGGCGCCGGCGCGGTGCTGGCAGCAACAGGCGAGCGCGACATGGAGAAACTCGGCGGGCTCATCCATCGCATGCCGAAGACGGCGTTCGCGATGCTGATCGGCTGCGTCGCGATCTCGGCATTGCCGCCGTTCAACGGCTTCGTTTCGGAATGGCTGACTTTCCAGGCGATCCTGCTCTCACCGCAATTGCCCTCCTGGGGCCTCAAGCTGGTGATTCCGGCGGTCGGCGGCTTGCTGGCGCTCGCGGCCGCCCTTGCCGCGGCCTGCTTCGTCAAGCTCTATGGCATCAGCTTCCTCGGCCGGCCGCGTTCGGACGTCGCGGCGTCAGCGCATGAGACCGACCGCTTCTCGCTGACCGCGATGCTCGTGCTTGCCGCCTTCTGCCTCATCGCCGGTATCCTGCCCGGGCTGTTCATCGATGCGCTGGCGCCAGTGAGCAAGGCCATGGTCGGCAACATCATGCCGCATCAGGTCGGTCTGCAGTGGCTCACCATCGTGCCGATTGCGGAAAGCCGTAGCTCCTATAACGGCCTTCTGGTGTTCGTGTTCGCGGCACTCTGCGGCACGGCGGCGGCTTCAGCCATTCACCGTCTCGCCTCCGATCGCTTGCGCCGCGCACCGGCCTGGGATTGCGGCCATCCCGATCCAAACCCGGCGATCCAGTATTCGGCTTCCAGCTTCTCGCAGCCGATCCGCCGCGTGTTCGGCAGCGTCGTCTTTGCCGCGCGCGAGATCGGCGAGATGCCGCCGCCGTCCTCGCCGCGTCCTGCGCGGCTCCGGGTCGAACTGCACGATCTGATCTGGGAAGCGCTGTACGCGCCGATTGCGATGGTCGTCGGCTTTGCGACGGACCGCGTCAATGTCCTTCAGTTCCTCACCATTCGCCGCTACCTGACGCTGGTCTTCGTGGCGCTGATCGTGCTGCTGCTGGTGGTGGCACTATGAGCGCGCTGCGCGACATCCTCTCCCAGGGCGCCCAGATGTCGCTCGTGCTGGGGCTCGCGCCGCTGCTCACGGGTTTCGTGCGCAAGGTGAAGGCGCGGTTGCTGCGCCGGCGAGGGCCGCCGCTGCTTCAGCCCTATCGCGACCTCATTCGCCTGATGCGCAAGGACGCCGTGCTCGCGGACAATGCGTCATGGCTGTTCCGCGTCATTCCCTATCTGATGTTCTCGGGCACCTGGGTCGCCGTCTCGCTGGTGCCGACTTTCGGCAATGGTCTGTTGTTCTCCTGGACCGCCGACCTCATCGCCATCATTGCGCTGCTCGGCAGCGCCCGTTTCTTCCAGGCGCTCGCTGGCATGGACGTCGGCACCGCCTTCGGCGGCATCGGCTCCAGCCGCGAGGTCATGATCGCCTCGCTCGCCGAGCCCGCGATGCTGATCACTGTATTCTCGGTCGCCATGATCGCCGGCTCGACGCAGCTCGCCAACGTGGCCGAGTTCATGGGCTCGGACGCGGTCGGCTTGCGCGTGTCGCTTGGCATGGCGTTCGTGGCACTGACCATCGTGGCGTTGGCGGAAAACGCCCGTATCCCCGTCGACAACCCCGCCACCCATCTCGAGCTCACCATGGTGCACGAGGCCATGGTGCTGGAATATTCGGGACGGCATCTCGCGCTGATCGATCTATCGTCACAGCTCAAGCTCATGCTCTATGTCTCGCTGATCGCCTGCGTGTTCCTGCCATGGGGGATGGCGACTGCGGATTCGAGCGTCGCCCGGCTCGCCTTCGGCGCGCTGCTCTATCTCGGCAAGCTGACGGTTCTTGGCTTTCTGCTCGCCGTGTTCGAGACGTCGATCGCCAAGATGCGCGTGTTCCGGATTCCGGAGTTCTTGGGCGCGGCGCTGATGCTGGCGTTGCTCGCCACCCTGTTGCGCTTCGTGTCGGGGAGCCTCTGAGAGATGAGTAGCCTGCAATTCGACATCGCCCATCTGCTCGCCGGCTCCCTCGTGCTGGCGAGTTTCATGATGCTCTACCAGGACCGGCTCTATGCGCTGCTCAACGTCTATGCGCTGCATGCCGGCATGCTGGCGCTGTCGGTGGCCTGGCAGGCCTATGTGCAACAAGCGCCGCATCTCTATGTCACGGCGCTGATCGCGCTGGTGTTCAAGGCCATCATCATCCCGGTGGCGCTGCACCGGATCATCAAGCGGCTCGGTATCCACCGCGAGATCGAGAACGTGATCGGGATCGGGCTGACCATGATGGCCGGCATCGGCCTCGTCGCACTGTCGATGGTGGTGATGCTGCGGGTGACGCCGGGCGCAGATGCGCTCGCGCGCGAGGACCTCGCCTTCGCGCTGTCGGTGGTGCTGCTGGGGCTCCTGATCATGGTGACGCGGCGCAACGCGGTGGGCCAGGTCGTCGGCTTCATGTCGCTGGAGAACGGGCTGGTGCTGGCGGCAACCGGCGCCAAGGGCATGCCGCTGGTGGTCGAAATCAGCGTCGCGTTCTCGGTGCTGATCGCCTTCATCGTGATCGGCATCTTCCTGTTCCGCATCCGCGAGCGCTTTGACAGCGTGGACATGCAGGCGCTCGACCGTTTCCGCGGAGAGCGGCGATGAGCATCGACGTCCTCAGCGCCATCCTCGTGATCCCGGCGGTCTCGGCGGCGCTGCTGGCGATTTTGCCGGGCTATGGGCAGACGGCGAAGCTGAACGTGGTGGCCGCACTCGCGACCTTCCTGACCTCGCTCTCGCTGTTCGTGGTCGAGCCGGTGTCGGGGCAGTATCTGCTGGTGGACGACCTCAACAAGGTCTTCATCGTATTGACCACCTTCGTCAGCTTCACCACATCGGTGTTCAGCGCGAGCTATATCCAGCACGAGATCGAGATCGGACGCCTGACGCCGACGTTCCTTCGCTTCTACCACGCGATGTATCAGACGCTGATGTTCGCGATGAACCTCGCGCTCGTCGCCAACAATATCGGCCTGATGTGGGTCGCAGTCGAAGTGGCGACGCTGACGACCGTGCTGATGGTCGGCATCTACCGCACCCACGAGGCGCTGGAAGCGGCCTGGAAATACTTCATCCTCGGCAGCGTAGGCATCGCGCTGGCGCTGTTCGGCACCATCCTGGTCTACATGGCGGCGCGCCCCGTGGTCGGTGAGGGGCTCGACGGCATGGTGTGGACGGTGCTGGTGAAGCACGCCGCACGGTTCGACCCGGCGCTGCTCAACGTCGCCTTCGTCTTCCTGCTGCTCGGCTACGGCACCAAGGTCGGCCTCGCGCCGCTGCACGCCTGGCTGCCCGATGCCCATGCGGAGGGTCCGACGCCGATCTCGGCGGTGCTCTCGGGCCTCCTGCTCAACGTGGCGCTCTACGCGCTGTTGCGCTTCAAGATGATGCTCGCGGTCAATCTCGCGGCCATCGCGCCGGGGCCGTTGATGGTGACGATGGGCCTGATCTCGGTGATCTTCGCTTCGCTGATGCTCTACCGCCGCCGCGACATCAAGCGCATGTTCGCCTACTCCTCGATCGAGCATATGGGCATCATCGTCTTCGCCTTCGGCATGGGCGGGCCGCTCGCGAATTTTGCCGGCCTCCTCCACATGACCATGCATTCCCTGACCAAGTCGGCGATCTTCTTCGCTGTCGGCCACATCGCGCAGGTCAAGGGCACGCAGAAGATCGCCGACATCGGTGGACTTACGGTGACCAATCCCGTGCTCGGCTGGGGGTTGATGCTCGGCGTCATAGCCATCGTCGGGCTGCCGCCGCTCGGCATCTTCATGAGCGAGTTCCTGGTGGTGAGCTCGACCTTCTCGCACGCGCCCTGGCTGACGATGATCCTGGTGCTCGGCATCATCATCGCGCTCGGCGGCCTGCTGCTGCGCGTCGGCTCCGTGATGTTCGGCGAACCCAAGGGACCTACCGCGCCGGCGGAGGCGTCCTATGTGCCAATGTTCACGCATCTCGCGCTGGTGCTGATGGCCGGCATTTATCTGCCGCCGGGGCTGGTCACTGGCTTCCAGAACGTCGCGAAGCTCCTGGGGTAGGCCATGGGCATCTTCGACAGCATCCCCCATGTCAACGCGGTGCTGTCGCACCGGCCCTGGCCGCGCGCGGTCGTGACGGAGGCGGGTTGGCAGGCGGCGATCGATCGACTGGTCGAGGGAGGCCTCACGCTGCTCGGCTTCTGGGGCGAGCCGGCGGCGGTGCATATGGCGCTGCTCGATGGGGGCTCGGCCGAGATCGCGGTCGTCACCTACGAGTGTACAGCCGGCACATTTCCAAGCGTCGCCAGCCGTCATCCGCCGGCGCTTCGGCTGGAGCGGACCATTCACGATCTGTTCGGGCTCGTTCCGACTGGCGCTGGCGATCTGCGGCCAGATCTCCGGCCTTGGCTCGATCACCATGCCTGGGGCAAATCCTATCCGCTCTCGGGCCGCAATGCATCGCGCGACGTGCAGCCGTACCAGTTCCTGCCGGCCGAAGGCGAGGCGTTGCACCAGGTGGCGGTTGGCCCCGTCCATGCCGGGATCATCGAGCCCGGCCATTTCCGCTTCACCGCCAATGGCGAGCATGTGGTGCGGCTGGAGCAGTGGCTCGGCTACACCCACAAGGGCGTCGAGTCATTGATGCAGGGCGCTAGCCTCGATGCCGCGGCAAAGCTCGCCAACCGCACCTCCGGCGACAGCGCGGTGGCCTACGCCTTTGCCTTTGCGCGTGCCGTGGAAGCGGCGCTGCAGATCGAGGCGCCGAGGCAGGCGACTCTATTGCGAGCGCTGATGGCGGAACTGGAGCGGCTCGCCAATCATTTGGGCGACATCGGGGCCATCTGCAACGACGCGTCGTTCGCGCTGATGCATGCCCAGACCGGTATTCTGCGCGAGCGCTGCTTGCGCGCCGCAAATGTCGCGTTCGGCCATCGCCTGATGATGGACGTCATCGTGCCCGGTGGGGTGACGCGCGATATCGCGCCGGACGGTGTTTCCGCGCTGCGCGCGCTGCTCGCGGAGCTGCGCAAGGTCTTTCCGCGCTTGATCGAGCTCTATGACAACACGGCGTCCTTGCAGGACCGCACCGTCACCACGGGCATCGTGAAGGCTGAATATGCGCGCCAGTTCGGCGCCGGCGGTTATGTCGGCCGTGCTTCGGGCCGCGATTTTGATGCGCGGCGGGCGCTGGCCTACATGCCCTATGACGCGCTGTCGTTCGAGGTGCCGGTTCTCCAGGCCGGCGACGTCAACGCGCGGGTCTGGATCCGCATCCGGGAGGTCGAGCAGAGCGTCGCGCTGATCGAGCAGATCCTGGACCGGCTTGATGAGCCAGGAGGGCTGCAGACCGCGCTGCCTCCCAGGATCGGCCGCGGTGCCTGTGAAGGCATGGCGCTCACCGAGGCCTTCCGCGGCGACGTGCTGGTTTGGCTGCGGCTCGATGGCGAGTTGCGCGTCGAACGCTGCCACCTGCGCGATGCCTCGTGGTTCCAGTGGCCGTTGCTGGAAACCGCGATCGACGGCAACATCATTGCCGACTTCCCGCTCTGCAACAAGTCGTTCAACTGTTCCTATTCGGGCGCGGACCTCTAAACCATGCGCAAGACCCTGCTCGAAAGCCTCACCCATGGTTCGCTGACGGAGCCCGCGCCGGCGCCGGACGAGTCGGCGCTGGCGGAGCTTGCAACGAAAGTCGACCGCGCGGCCCAGGCCAGGCTCGGGCGTTCTCTTGCCATTCGCGAGGTCGATGCCGGATCCTGCAACGGCTGCGAGCTGGAAATCCACGCGCTGTCCAACGCTTTCTACGACATCGAACGTTTCGGCCTGCGCTTCGTCGCCTCGCCGCGGCACGCCGACGTGCTGCTGGTCACCGGTCCGGTGACGAAGAACATGCGACAGGCGCTGGAGCGGACCTACAACGCGACGCCCGATCCGAAATGGGTCGTCGCGGTCGGCGGCTGCGCGATCGATGGCGGCATTTTCAGAGGCAGCTACGCCTGCGTCGGCGGCGTGTCCGAGACCGTGCCGGTGGATCTGCATATCAAGGGCTGCCCGCCGTCGCCGACGGACTTGTTGAAGGGCCTGCTCGCGCTGCTCGAGCATGTCAGCGCCAAGCGTTAAGCCGCGCTCTCCGTCATTGCCGGACTCCGCGATGGCATCGAACAAAGCGAGTTCTAATCCACCAGGATCACCCTGATGTCGTTCACGTTGGTGAGCGTCGGGCCCGGCTGCAGCAGATCTCCCGTCGCCTCGAAGAAGCTGGTCGCGTCGTTGTTGTCCAGATAGGCCTGCGGCTGCAGCCCCAGCATCTTCATCTTCGCAAACGTCGCCGCGTCGATCAGTGCGCCGGCGGGGTCGGTCGGGTGGCCGGCACCGCCGTCGGCGCCGTCGGTGTCGCCGGCGAGCGCCGAAATGTTCGGTGTGTCCTTGAACAGGCTGGCGAGCGCCAGCGCATATTCCTGGTTCGGCCCGCCGCGCCCGTTGCCGCGCACGGTGACCGTGAGCTCGCCGCCGGAGAGGATCGCGAGGCGCTTGCCCCGTGCGCGCGCGTCGAGCGCCAGCCTGGCGTGAGCGGCGGCGACCTCGCGCGCCTCGCCTTCGAGATCGGCGCCGAGGTCGATCGTCTCAAAGCCGGAGTCGCGCGCGAGCTTCACTGCGGCGTCGAGCGACTGCTTGGGCCGCGCGATCAGTTCGAAACGCGCCCGCGCGAAGGCGGGATCATCGGGCTTGCAGCTTTCGTTGCGTTCGTCATCGAGCGCGCGGCGCACGGCATCGTCGATGTCGAGCTTGTATTTCGCGACGATCGCGCGTGCATCGGCCAGCGTGGTCGGATCGGGTACGGTGGGGCCCGAGGCGATCGCGGAAGGATCGTCATGCGGCACGTCGGAGATCGCGAGCGTCACGATCTCGGCGGCATTCTTGCCGGCGCGCGCCAGACGCCCGCCCTTGATGCGCGAGAGGTGCTTGCGCACGACGTTCATCTCGCCGATCGGCGCGCCCGAGCGCAGCAGCGCCCTGTTGACCGCCTGCTTCTGCGCGAAGCTGATGCCCTCGCTCGGCGCGATCCAGTTCGCCGAGCCGCCGCCGGTGAGCAGCACCAGCAGCAGATCGTCCGGCCCGGCTTCGCCTGCGAGCGCGAGCGTGTCGGCCGCGCCCTTCAGGCCGGCCTCATCCGGCACGGGATGGCCGGCTTCGACGACGCGGATGCGGCGGGTCGGCACGCCGTAGCCGTGACGCGTGGTGGCGATGCCGACAAGGCGCTCCGGTGCGAGCTGAAGCGTGTCGAGATAGTGCCGCTCGGCCGCCGCGGCCATGGCGGCCGCACCCTTGCCGGCGGCGAGGCAGATCACGCGTCCCCTGGGTGCGGGCCGCAAGTGCGGCGCCAGCACCACATTGGGATGGGCGGCGGCGACGGCGGCGTCATAGAGCGCGCGGAGCAGGGGACGTCGGTCGGTCATGACGATGGCCTTGAGCAGACGGATTGGACAGACGGAACAGAGTGGCGACAAGCGCCGCCGTTCCCCTGCCTACCGCATTGGGCGCCGAAGCGTAAGTCGGCTTTGCCATCATTCGATTATGCAATCGCGTGATCATAATCGGCACGCAGGAAAAAGCCCCCTGCGATGCTCTCGCAGGAGGCTTTCCGTCGTCAGATCGTCGGGTGGCTAGCCGCCGACGTCGGCGCTGATCACGTCGCCGAACAGCTCCCACTTCTCGCCCTTGAACTTCTCGAGCCGGAGCTGGCTGATGGGTGCAAAGTCGGTCGGCGAGGTGTTGATCTGGATTCCGGGCAACAGCACTTCGGTGCGGAAGTCCTTCAGGCTGGCCGCCTGCTTCATGACGTTCGCGCGGGTGAGGTCGTCGCCGCACTGCTTCAACACCTGGACCAGGGTCTGCGCCACGCCGTAGCCGACGATGGTGCCATGGTCGAGCTTGTCGCCCTCGGGGAAGTACTTGTTCATGAAGGCCAGGAAGTCCTTCATGCCGGGGTCGTTGTTCCACTCGGGATCGGAAACGTCCTTGAGATAGTCCGCGGAAATGATGTCCTGGGCATTCTCGAAGCCCGCGGGCTTGAGCACGCTGCCGACCGACGCCGAGACGTTGTTGAGGAAGTGCAGCGGCTTCCAGCCGATCTCGGCGTTCTTCTTGATCGCCTGCGCCGCGAATTTCGGCGTCGTGATGTTCATGAAGACGTCGGCACCGGTCGACTTCAGCTTCACGATGTGATTGTCGATGGTCGGCTCGGAGGTCTCATAGCTCTCCTCCATGATGATCATCGAAGCGGCCTTGGCGCCGAGGCCGTCCTTCAGGCCCTTCAAATAGTCCTTGCCGTAATCGTCGTTCTGATAGAGCACGGCGATCTTGGCGTCCGGCTTGTTCTTCAACAGCCATTTCGCATAGATCTGCGTTTCGCTCTGGTAGTTGGGTTGCCAGCCCATGGTCCATGGGAAGTCCTTGGGGTCGTTCCACTTGGTGGCGCCGGTGGCGACGAAGAGCTGCGGCACCTTCTTGGAGTTCATGTATTTGTGAATCGCCGAGTTTGGCGGCGTGCCGAGCGAGTTGAAGATGAACAGCACCTCGTCGCTCTCGACCAGCTTGCGCGCCTGCTCGACGGTCTTCGGCGGCGAATAGCCGTCGTCATAGGAGATGAAGTTGATCTTGCGGCCGTTGATGCCGCCCTCGTCGTTGATCTTCTTGAAATAGGCGGCCTCGGTCCGCCCGATGATGCCGTAGGCGGAGGCCGGTCCGCTGTAGGGCATGATGTTGCCGATCTTGATCTCCGTATCGGTCGCGCCGGTATCGTATTTCTTCTGGGCCGATGCGGTGGAGGCCGAGGCCGCAATGAGCGCAAGCGCCAGTGATGCGGCCGCAAGTTTGCCGGTGACAGCGGGCATTCCTATCTCCCTATTTTCTTGGTGTGTGTGCGTCCCTTTTTTTGTCTTGATTGTTTTTGGCGGCGCGGCCGCAATTCAATACGATTTGGCCAACGGCTTCAACAGAAAGCCCCCGCGACGGGGTCGCAGGGGCTGCGTCTTTAGTAGTCAGCGGCGGCAGGGCTCTCGTGTGCGACTGCGAGAAGGCGCGGCTGTCTTGAGTTGTTTAACCAATCCGGGTGCGATTTTGAGTTGCGTCGCGTCAATGATCCATCTCGCTGGAGATGATGTCCCCGATCAGCTCCCATTTCCGGCCCTTGAAGCGCATCATCTGCAGCTGCTCGATCGGGGCGAAATTGTCCGGCGCGGTGTTGATCTTGATGCCGGGCAGCAGCGTGTCGGGCTCGAAATCCTTCAGGGAGGCCGCCTGCTTCATGACGTTCTCGCGGGTGAGGTCGTCGCCGCACATCTGCAGCACCTTCACCATGGTCTGCGCGGCGGCATAGCCGAACACGACGCCGGCATCGAGCTTGTTGGCCTTGGGGTCGTACTGCGCGAGGAAGTTGTAGAACCGCTTCATGCCGTCATCGGCATTCCACTGCGGATCGGAGCCGTCCTTGGTGTAGGTCGCCGACAGGATGCCTTGTGAGATCTCGAGACCGGCCGGCTCGATCACCCCGCCGACGGAGGCCGAGACGTTGGAGACGATGTAGACCGGATGCCAGTTGATCTCCGCCGCCTTCTTGATCGCCTGCGCGGCGAATTTCGGCGTGGTGATGCTGATGAAGACGTCGGCGCCCGAGGCCTTCAGCTTCACGACGTGCTCGTCGATGGCGGGCTCGGACGTGTCGTAGGGCTCTTGCAGCACGATCATCGAGGCCTTGGCGCTAAGGCCGTCCTTCAGCCCCTTCAGGTAATCCTTGCCGAAATCGTCGTTCTGGTAGAGCACGGCAATCTTCCCGTCCGGCTTCTCCTTCATGATGTACTTGGCGTAGATGCGCGCTTCGCTGGCGTAGCTCGGCTGCCAGCCCATGGTCCAGGGATACTGCTTCGGGTCGTTCCACTTCGAGGCGCCGCTTGCCACGAACAATTGCGGCACCTTCTTCTCGTTCATGTATTTGCGGATGGCGCTGTTGGTGGAGGTGCCGAGCGAACCGAACACCAGCAGCACCTCGTCGCTCTCGACCAGCTTGCGCGCCTGCTCCACCGTCTTCGGCGGCGAATAGGCGTCGTCATAGGAGATGAACTTGATCTTGCGGCCGTTGATGCCGCCCTCGGCATTGACCTTGTTGAAATAGGCTTCTTCAGCCTTGCCGATCGCGCCATAGGCCGAGGCCGGGCCGCTATAGGTCATGATATTGCCAATTCTGATCTCGGTATCGGAAGCGCCGCTGTCGTATTTCTTCTGCGCCAGCACCTCGCTGCTGCCCATCGCAGTGCACAACGCGACGACGGCCAGAAGCGCCGCAACCTGAAATCGAACGGCAGTCATCATTCTCCCACCCCGAGTTGGCTCGACGCCGCATTGAACAAGATTGGCGTGTGTCGTCAACAAAAAGCCCCCGCGATCGTTCGCGGGGGCTTCTCGGGGCCGGACTATGACGTCAGCGTGTCACTCGGAAGCGACGTCGCCGCTGATGATCTCGCCGAACAGTTCCCACTTCTCGCCCTTGAAGCGCTGCATCTGGAGCTGGGCGATCGGGGCGAAGTCGGTCGGGCTGGTGTTGATCTTGACACCGGGCAGCAGCGTATCCGGCGCAAAGTCCTTCAGGCTCGCGGCCTGCTTCATGATGTTGGCGCGGGTGAGATCGTCACCGCACATCTCGAGCACCTTGGCGAGGGTTGACGCAGCACCATAGCCATAGACCATGCTGGTGTCGGACTTGTCGGCGCCGGGCATGTACTTGTCGACGAACTCGTTCCACTTCTTCATGCCGGGATCGTTGGCCCACTGGGGATCGGTGGAATCCTTGGCGTAAGCCGCCGACAGCACGCCCTGCGCGTTCTCGAAGCCGGCCGGCTTCATCACGCTGCCGACCGAGATCGACACGTTGGTGAGGATCTGCAGCGGCTTCCAGCTGAGCTCGGCCGTCTTCTTGATGGTCTGGGCCGCGAACTTCGGCGTGGTGTAGATCAGCAGCACGTCGGGATTGGCCGCCTTGATCTTGACGATGTGGCCGTCGATCGAGGGCTCGGACACCTCATAGCTCTCCTCCATGATGATCATGGACGAGGCCTTGGCGCCGAGGCCGTCCTTGGTGCCCTTGAGGTAGTCTTTGCCGAAATCGTCGTTCTGATAGAGGATCGCGATCTTGGCGTCGGGCTTCTCCTTCATCAGCCATTTCGCGTAGATATGCGCTTCGCTCTGGTATGAGGGCTGCCAACCCATGGTCCAGGGGAAGTTCTTCGGATCGTTCCACTTGGTGGCGCCGGTGGCGACGAACAGCTGCGGAATCTTCTTGGAGTTGAGGTACTTCTGGATCGCGCTGTTCGAGGGTGTGCCGAGCGGATTGAACACGGCCAGCACCTCGTCGCTCTCGACCAGCTTGCGGACCTGTTCGACGGCCTTCGGCGGCGAGTAGCCGTCGTCATAGGTGACGAAGTTGATCTTGCGGCCGTTGATGCCGCCCTTGTCGTTGATCATCTTGAAATAGGCTTCTTCGGTCTTGCCGATGACGCCATAAGCCGACGCCGGACCGCTGTACGGCATGATATTGCCGATCTTGATCTCGGTGTCGCTTGCGCCGGTGTCGTATTTCTTCTGGGCGAGTGCTGCGCCGGAGGTGAGAGTGGTGGCCGCCGTTGCCGTGACCAGCGCGGCGGCTCGCAGTGTTCTTCCAAAGTTCAATTCGGTCTCCTTCTCTAATTCAACTGGTTTTCAGTTCTTTCTGAGCTTGCCGGCGAATTGCTGGCCCAGGATCGCGATCTGCCTTGCGCCGTGCGGCACGAGGTAGATGACGAGGAACAGCAGCACGCCGAACACGGCGCCGGAGAGGCCCTTGGAAATGCTCTCCGCCATGTTCGGCACGAAGATGATGAAGGCCGCACCGACGAACGAGCCGGGCAGCCAGCCGACGCCGCCGACCACCATGCCGAGGAACAGCGAGATCGCCAGCGTGATGGTGTAGCTGTCGGGAGCGACGAACTGCACCGCAATGGCGCCGAGCGAGCCGGCAACGCCGGTGATCGCCGCCGACACGCCGAAAGCCAGCGTCTTGTAGCGGGAGACGTTGACACCCATCGAGGACGCCGCGATCTCGTTGTCGCGGATCGCCATGAAGGCGCGGCCGGACCTCGAGCGCAACAGGTTCACCGACAGCAGGTAGATCGCGACCGTCACGATGAGGGTGAAGTAGTACAGCCAGGTGTCCTGCGACATCGGCAGACCGAACGGCGCGTCCGGCTTGGTGACGACGAGGCCCTGCACGCCGCCGGTCCAGTGTTCCAGGAAGTTCAGCTTCAGGAGCTGCGGCATCGCGGTGGCGAGCGCGAAGGTCGCGAGCGCGAGATAGACACCCGACAGCCGCAGCGCCGGCTTGCCGAACAGGTACCCGAAGCCGAAGCAGACCGTCGCGGAAATCGGAATCGTCAGCGCGTAGTTGATGTTGGCGTGCTCCATCAGCACCGCCGACGTATAGGCGCCGACGGCGTAGAAGGCGCTCTGGCCGAGCGAGAACTGGCCGCTTCCGCCGGTCAGGATGTTGAGCGCCAGCACGGCGAGCCCGTAGATCAGGAGCATCGTCATCTGGAAGATGATGAAGTTCTTGACGAACATCGGCACGAGCAACAGCGCCGCCAGCACCACCAGCGAGGTGCCGGTACCCAGCGTCATGGCTCGCTTCGGAACGGCCTCGACGGCCTGGTGGCCTTCGGCAACGACTTCTTCTGCTGCGCTCATGATCAAACTCGCTTGACGATTTGCCGGCCGAACAGGCCAGCGGGTTTGACGACCAGGACGGAGATGATCAGCGCGAGCGCGATCGGGAGTTTCAGCTCGTTGCCGACGCCGGGGATGTAGGTGCCGGCGAGGTTCTCGAAGACGCCGACCAGGAAGCCGCCGACCACGGCGCCGAACGGGCTGGAGAGCCCGCCGAGCACCGCCGCGGCGAAGCCGTAGATCAGCACGCCGCCCATCATGTTGGGCTCCAGGAACACGACCGGTGCGATCAGCATGCCGGCGATCGAGCCGATCGCGGTCGCCATGCCCCAGCCGAGCGCGATCATCCAGCTCGTGTTGATGCCGACGAGCCGGGCCGATTCAGGCACCGAGGCTGCGGCCCGCATCGCAAGGCCGATCCGCGTGTACTGGAAGAAGAAGTAGAGGCCGAGCAGCAGCAGCACGGTGACGCCGATCATGCCGGCCTGGTGGGTCGAGATCAGCTGGCTGCCCAGGAACGGCGCGGAGCCGAACGGGGTCGGGTACTGCTTGATGGTGAAGTCCCAGATCAGGCCCGCCGAGGAGTTGATGATCGCGAACAGTGCGATGAAGCCGGCGACGTTGGTCAGCACCGGCGCCTTGGCAAGCGGCTTGAACAGGATGCGCTCGATCGCGATGCCGGCGACGAAGGAGAATGCCAGCGTGATCACGAAGGCTGCCCAATAGGACACGCCCCACTGCATCAGCTGCCAGGAGATGAAGGTCGAGAACATCGCCATCTCGCCTTGCGCGAAGTTGAGATGGTCGATGGCCTGGTAGATCATGACCACGGCGAGCGCCATGCAGGCATAGATCGCGCCCGTGGCGATGCCGGCCAGGACCTGGTTGGTGAACAGCTCCATTGTGCCGGCTCCCTCAGTAACCCAGATAGGATTTGCGGATTTCTTCGTTGTTCGCGATGTCCTTGGCGTTGCCCGACATCACGATGCGGCCGGTCTCGATCACATAGGCCTGGTCGGCAAGCTCGAGCGCGAGCTGGGCGTTCTGCTCGACCACCAGGATCGACACCTTGTCCTCGCGGTTGATCTTGCCGAGGATGCCGAACAGGTCGCGCACCACCAGCGGCGCGAGGCCGAAGGACGGCTCGTCCAGCAGCATCAGCCGCGGCCGCAGCATCAAGGCGCGAGCGACCGCGAGCATCTGCTGCTCGCCGCCGGAGAGCGTGCCGGCCTGCTGGGTGTGGCGCTGCTTCAACACCGGAAAATGCGCATACATGCGCTCGATGTCGGAGACGATGCCGGCGCTGTCCTTGCGGGTGATGGCCCCGAGCTGGAGATTTTCCTCCACCGTCATGGTGGTGAAGGTGCCGCGGCCCTGCGGCACATGGGCGATGCCGAACCGCACGATGCTTTCGGTCGAGCGGTTGTTCAGCGGCTTGCCGTCGAACTCGATGCCGCCGGTCGAGCGCACCATGTTGCAGATCGCGCGCAGCGTGGTGGTCTTGCCGGCGCCGTTGGCACCGAGCAGCGTCGTCAGCGAGCCCTCGTTGAGCGAGAAGGACAGGCCGTGGAGCGCCTGGACCTGGCCGTAATAGGCGCGCAGGTCCTTGACGTTGAGCAGCGTCGTCATTGGTCCTTGCTCCCGAGATAGGCCTTGATGACGTCGGGGTCGGCCTGCACCTGGGCGGGCGTGCCTTCTGCGAGCTTCTTGCCGAAATTCAGCGCGACGACGTGGTCGGCGATCGACATCACGAGACCCATGTGATGCTCGACCAGCAGCACGGTCATGTGGCGCTCGTCGCGGATCTTGCGGATGAGATCGCCCAGCACGTAGACTTCCTCGTGATTGAGGCCGCCGGCAGGCTCGTCGAGCAGCAGGATCTTCGGGTCGGCCGCGAGCGCACGTGCGAGCTCGACGCGCTTCTGCGTGCCGAAGGGCAGGCCGGACACCACGGTGTGGGCGACGTCCTCGAGATCGAGATAGGCGAGGATGTCGTGCACCTTCTTGTTCACGTCGGTCTCGCTCCGGCGAATCCAGGCAAGGCGCAGCGAGTCGCTGATGATGTCGCTGGACGTCCGGGCGTGGGTTCCGACGCGAACGTTGTCCATCACCGAGAGGTTCGGAAACAGCGCCACGTTCTGGAAGGTGCGGCCGATGCCGATTTCGGCGATCCGGTGCGGCGGCCGCGTCAGGATGCTCGCGCCCTCCATCAGGATATCGCCGGATGACGGCTGGTAGAGCCGGGACAGGCAATTGAAGAGCGTGGTCTTGCCGGCGCCGTTGGGGCCGATCAATCCGAGGATCTGGCCCTTCTGCATGTCGAAGGACACGCCGTTGAGCGCGACAATGCCGCCGAACACGACGCTGACGTCGCGAACGGCGAGCAGGGGCGATGTCCCCTGCGCGAGCTGTGCCTGCGTCATCTCGTCTCGCTCACGTCGTTCAGTGAGCGAAGGGGCGATGCGAACCGCTCCCGACGTTGACAAAGCCTATCTGATCCCCTCGGCCACACGAGCAACTTTCCCTCCTGATTTCAGCTTTTTGCTGACGTCTTTTTTGGAATGCGGCATCAGACCCCCGAGCGCCGCTTCGATGTTCCTTACCATCGCTAAGAGACGCGGTCCAATGTCGTTGATCAAACGCTCTTCCGTGAAGCGGAATGCGGGCGCGCCGCAGTTGAACGCGTAAGGTCCGGTTCCGTCGTTGAGCTTGAGCGCGACGCCGGCGGCGCCGATATCGTCGTGCCAGTCGCCGACCGAAATCGCAAAACCGTATTTCGCGACGGTCTCGCCGGAGCGTTCCAGCCCGTCGCGCATCTTCGGCCAGCGGCTGCCGTAATGTTCGCGCAACAGGCGCGACAGCTCCGCGCGGTCCGCGTCGTCGAGTGCCCAGAAATAGGCCCGGCCCATCGCGCTGGTTGCAATCGGCACGCGCGAGCCGACGTCAAGTTGAACGCCGACCGTTTCGCTGCCGCGGCTCTGTCCGAAATAGATCATGCTGTGACGATCGCGGCCGCCGACGGCGACGGCGCCGCCAGTCGCGCGCATCACATCCTCGCGAAACGGCTCGGACAAATGCCGAACACCGAGATTGGCGAGCGCCGCGTAACCGAGCGACATCGCGGCGGGTGTGAGCTGGTACTTCTCGAATCGGGGAACCGGCGCGAGATAGCCGAGCTTGGTCAAGGTGTAAGTCAGCCGCGAAACCGTCGGCTTCGGCAGGTTGGTGCGCGCCGCAATCTCCTGATTGCCGAGCAGGCCGTCATTGGGGTGGAAGGCTCGCAATACGTCCAGTCCGCGGGAAAGCGCGACGACGAAATTCCGATCTGTCGCAGTCTTCTTTCCTGTACGCTTCATCCCTGATCTGCTTCTTGCGCGGAGTCGTTGACAAGCCACGTGCTTCAAAATAACCCTGCCGTCAAGATGCGGAATTAAATTCCGCACCGCGAAATCGAACAAAAGTTAATCCCCACCAAGGAGGGAACACCGTGAGCGAAGTGGTCAAGCTTGAGCGTCATGACGAGGTCGGTATCGTCACGGTCAACAGCCCTCCGGTCAACGCGCTGAGTGCCGCGGTGCGCGGTGGTATCTTGGAGTGCGTCAAGGCCGCTGTCGCCGATCCCGCCATCAAGGGCATCGTGCTGACCTGTGCCGGCCGCACTTTCATCGCGGGTGCCGACATCACCGAGTTCGGCAAGCCGCCGAAGGCGCCGGCGCTCAACGACGTGCTGTCCGAGATCGAGAATTCGCCGAAGCCGGTGGTTGCCGCCATTCACGGCACCGCGCTCGGCGGCGGCCTCGAGGTCGCGCTCGCCTGTCATTTCCGCGTTGCAGTGAAAGAGGCCAAGCTCGGCCTGCCCGAGGTGAAGCTCGGCCTGCTGCCGGGCGCCGGCGGCACCCAGCGCCTGCCGCGCGCGGTCGGTCCCGAGCTCGCCGTCAAGATGATCGTCGGTGGCGATCCCATCGGCGCTGCGGAAGCGCTGAAGAACGGCCTGATCGAGGAGATCGTCGAGGGTCCGGCGGCGGGCGGCGAAGCTTTCGTGCGCAAGCTGCTGGCCGAGAAGCGCCCGCTGCGGCGCCTGCGCGACGACGATTCCAAGATCGCGGCCGCCAAGGCCGACCGTTCGATCTTCACCAATGCGGTCGCGGCCATGACCAAGAAGTCGCGCGGCCTCGAGGCGCCGTTCGCCGCCGCCGACGCCGTCGGCTACGCCATTGACCTACCCTTCGACGAAGGTCTGAAGAAGGAGCGCGAGGGCTTTCTCAAGCTCGTCGCCAGCGACCAGTCCAAGGCGCAGCGCTACGCCTTCTTCGCCGAGCGCGAGGCCGCCAAGATCGCGGGCGTGCCTGAAGGCACCAAGTCGCGCCCGGTCAACCGTGTCGCCATTCTCGGCGCCGGCACCATGGGCGGCGGCATCGCGATGTCCTTTGCCAATGCCGGCGTGCCCGTCACCCTGATCGAGACCGGCGAAGAGCAGCTCAAGCGCGGCATGGGCATCATGCAGAAGAACTGGGAAGCGACCGCGGCGCGCGGCGGCATCCCGGCGGACGCGCCCGCCAAGCGCATGGCGCTGATCAACGGCGTCGTCGGGATCGAGAATGTCGGCGATGCCGACCTCGTCATCGAGGCCGTGTTCGAGACCATGGCGGTGAAGAAGGAAGTGTTCGGCAAGCTCGACCAGTACGCCAAGCCAGGCGCCGTGCTCGCCTCCAACACCTCGTATCTGAACATCGACGAGATCGCGAAGTCGACCAAGCGTCCGCAGGACGTGCTCGGCATGCACTTCTTCTCGCCGGCCAACGTGATGAAGCTGTGCGAGATCGTGCGCGCCGACAAGACCGCGCCGGACGCGCTGGTCACCGCCGTGACCATCGCGCGCAAAATCGCGAAGGTGCCGGCCGTGGTCGGCGTCTGCGACGGTTTTGTGGGCAACCGCATGCTGGCCCAGCGCGGCAAGCAGTCGGAGAAGCTGTTGTTCGAAGGTGCCCTGCCGCAGCAGGTCGACGCGGTCGTGACCAAGTTCGGCATGCCGATGGGCCCGTTCGCGATGGGCGATCTCGCCGGCCTCGACATCGGCTGGCGCTCGCGCAAGGACCGCGGCATCAAGTCGGAGATCGCGGATGCGCTGTGCGAAGCCGGCCGCTTCGGCCAGAAGACCGGCAAGGGCTATTACAAATACGAAGCCGGCAGCCGTGCCCCGCTGCCCGATCCGGAGGTCGAGAAGCTGATCGACGAGACGCTGCTGCGTCTGGGGCGGAAGAAGCGCGTCGTCAGCGACGAGGAAATCCTTGAGCGCATGATGTATCCGATGATCAACGAGGGCGCCAAGATCCTCGAAGAGGGCATCGCGGCGCGTCCGTCCGACATCGACGTGGTCTGGCTCTACGGCTATGGCTGGCCGATCTACCGCGGCGGCCCGATGTTCTGGGCCGACAGCGTCGGCCTCAAGCACATCGCCGATCGTCTGGCCTTCTACGCCAAGGAGACCAACGACCCCAGCCTCGAGCCGGCCCCGCTGCTGAAGAAGCTCGCGGCCGAAGGCAAGACCTTCGCCTCGCTGGCCGCGGCGTCGAAGGCGGCGTGATGGGAGCTCGCACTCTCGGCGTCATTCCGGGACGGCCCACAGGGCCGTGCCCGGAATCCATTTCGCCTCCGGGTGCGCTGCCTGATGGATTCCGGGCTCGCGACTTCGTCGCGCCCCGGAATGACCACTGAATGTGATGCAGAAAATGACCCATCCCGGCGAACAGTTTTACCCCGCGGGCGTGCGGTG
Source organism: Bradyrhizobium sp. UNPF46 (assembly GCF_006658625.1). Taxonomy (NCBI): domain Bacteria; kingdom Pseudomonadati; phylum Pseudomonadota; class Alphaproteobacteria; order Hyphomicrobiales; family Nitrobacteraceae; genus Bradyrhizobium; species Bradyrhizobium sp. UNPF46. The sequence continues at coordinate 31,963 of NZ_LFJB01000026.1, read as the reverse complement.
GGACGATCCCATCGTCCAGGGCTCGCTGCCCGACCTCCTGGCAAAAGCTGCGGCAGATTACGGCCCGCGCACCGCGCTGGAATTCCGCGACCGTCCGATCACCTACACTGAACTCGCAGCTCAGGCCGAGCGCGCAGCGGCGGCGTTCCTTCGCGCAGGCATCGGCAAGAACACCTCGGTGGCGCTATTCCTCGGCAACACCCCCGATCATCCCGTCAATTTCTTCGGCGCGCTGAAGGCTGGCGCCCGCGTCGCGCATCTCTCCCCGCTCGACGGCGAGATCGCGCTGACGCACAAGGTCTCAGATTCCGGCTCGCGCCTGCTCGTCACCTCGAATCTCCAGGCGCTGCTGCCGACCGCGCTGAAGTTCCTGGACAAGGGCCTGATCGACCGCCTCGTCGTCTGCGAAGATGATGATTGGGGCAAGGTCGGCACGCCGCAGGCGGCGATCCCCAGCGATCCCCGCATCGTCACCTTCAAGACCTTCGTCGAGGGCGCCACCGCGCCGGCGCAATGGCCGTCCGTGACGGCCGACGACGTCGCGCTGCTGCAATATACCGGCGGCACCACCGGCCTGCCCAAGGGCGCGATGCTGACACACGGCAATCTCACCTCGGCGGTGTCGATCTACGACGTCTGGGGCAAGCCGTCGCGCGCCGCGCGCGGCGACGTGGTCGAGCGCGTGATCTGCGTGCTGCCGCTGTTCCACATCTACGCGCTCACCGTGGTGCTGCTGTCCTCGCTCAGCCGCGGCAATCTGATCTCCATCCATCAGCGTTTCGACGTCGAAGCCGTGATGCGCGACATCGAGGTCAAGCGCGCCACCTATTTCCCGGGCGTGCCGACGATGTGGATCGCGATCGCGGCGCTCCCGGATCTCGACAAGCGGGACTTCTCCTCGCTCGCGACGATCGGCTCCGGCGGCGCGCCGCTGCCGGTGGAGATCGCCAATTTCTTCGAGCGCAAGGTCGGCAAGAAGCTGCGCAGCGGCTGGGGCATGACCGAGACCTGCTCGCCCGGCACCGGCCATCCGCCCACCGGCCCCGACAAGCCGGGCTCGATCGGCCTGATGCTGCCGGGCATCGAGCTCGACGTCGTTGCGCTCGACGACCCGAGGCGCGTGCTGCCGCCGGGCGAGGTCGGCGAGATCCGGATCAAGGGCCCGAACGTCACCAAAGGCTACTGGAACAAGCCGGAGGGATCCACGGATGCCTTCGTCGATGGCCGCTTCCTCACCGGCGACATCGGCTATGTCGACACCGACGGCTATTTCTTCCTGGTCGACCGCAAGAAGGACATGATCATCTCCGGCGGCTTCAACGTCTACCCGCAGATGATCGAGCAGGCGATCTACACCATATCAGGCGTGCACGAGGTGATCGTGCTCGGCATCCCCGACCAGTACCGCGGCGAGGCAGCGAAGGCCTTCATCAAGCTGAAGCCCGACGCAAAGCCGTTCTCGCTCGACGAGCTGCGCACGCAGCTCGCCGGCAAGCTCGGCAAGCACGAATTGCCGGCGGCGGTCGAATTCGCCGCCGACTTGCCGCGCACGCCGGTCGGAAAATTGTCGCGCCACGAATTGCGCCAGCAGCAGAAGCCGTCACAATCCAACCCACTCGCATCAGGAGGTCGTTCTTGACCGACGCCGTCATCGTTTCCACCGCCCGCACCCCGATCGGCAAGGCCTATCGCGGCGCACTCAACGCCACCGAGGGCGCAACCCTGCTCGGCCACGCGATTGGTGAGGCTGTCGCGCGCGCAAAAGTCGATCCGAAGGAGATCGAGGACGTCGTGATGGGCGCCGCCCTGCAGCAGGGCGCGACCGGCGGCAACATCGCGCGCAAGGCGCTGCTGCGCGCCGGCCTTCCCGTCACCGTCGCCGGCACCACCATCGACCGGCAATGCGCCTCGGGCCTGCAGGCGATCGCGCTTGCCGCGCGCTCGGTGATCTTCGACGGCGTCCAGATCGCGGTCGGCGGCGGCGGCGAGTCGATCTCGCTGGTGCAGAACGACAAGATGAACGGCTTCCACGCCCAAGATCCGGCGCTGCTCAAGATCAAGGGCGAGGTCTACATGCCCATGATCGACACCGCCGAGGTCGTGGCCAAGCGCTACGGCATCTCCCGCGAGAAGCAGGACGAATATTCGCTGGAGAGCCAGCGCCGCACCGCGGCCGCGCAGCAGGGCGGCAAGTTCAAGGAGGAGATCGCCCCGATCACGACGCAGATGGCGGTCACCGACAAGGCGACCGGCGTCGTCTCGATGAAGGACGTCACGCTGTCGCAGGACGAGGGCCCGCGTCCCGAGACCACGCTCGAAGGTCTCGCCGGCCTCAAGCCCGTGCGCGGCGAGGGCTTCTCGATCACCGCCGGCAATGCCAGCCAGCTCTCCGACGGCGCCAGCGCCTCCGTGATCATGAGCGACAAGGAAGCCGCCAAGCGGGGTCTTGCGCCGCTCGGCATCTTCCGCGGCTTCGTCTCGGCCGGCTGCGAGCCGGACGAGATGGGCATCGGCCCGGTCTTCGCCGTGCCGCGCCTGCTCAAGCGCCACGGCCTCACCGTCGACGACATCGGCCTCTGGGAGCTCAACGAAGCCTTCGCGGTGCAGGTGCTCTATTGCCGCGACAAGCTTGGGATCGATCCCGAGAAGATCAACGTCGACGGCGGCGCGATCGCGGTCGGCCATCCCTACGGCATGTCGGGCGCGCGCCTCACCGGCCACGCCCTGATCGAAGGCCGTCGCCGCAAGGCCAAATACGCGGTCGTCACCATGTGCGTCGGCGGCGGCATGGGTGCGGCGGGACTTTTCGAGGTGTTGCAGTAAACGGGCTCTGTCGTTCCGGGGCATTCGCGTTAGCGAATGAACCCGGAATCTCGAGCCGCAAACTTCTGGATTCCGGGTTCGCGCTTTGCGCGCCCCGGAATGACGAATAGAAAATAACGCTCACAGGAGGATCCGATGGATCTCGCATTCACGAAAGAAGAGCAGGCGTTTCGCGAGGAAGTGCGGCAGTTCTTCCGCGACAACGTGCCGCCGGACACCCGGCGCAAGATGGTCGAGGGCCGTCACCTCTCGAAGGACGAGATGGTGACATGGTGGCGCATTCTCAACAAGAAGGGCTGGGGCGTCAGCCATTGGCCCAAGCAATATGGCGGCACGGGCTGGACCAGCGTGCAGCACTACATCTTCAACGAGGAGCTGCAGTCCTATCCGGCGCCGCAGCCGCTCGCCTTCGGCGTCAGCATGGTCGGCCCCGTCATCTACACCTTCGGCAACGAGGAGCAGAAGAAGAAATACCTGCCGCGCATCGCCAATGTCGACGACTGGTGGTGCCAGGGCTTCTCCGAGCCGGGCTCGGGTTCAGACCTCGCCTCGCTGAAGACGAAAGCCGAGCGCCGTGGCGACAAGTGGATCATCAACGGCCAGAAGACCTGGACCACGCTCGCCCAGCACGCCGACATGATCTTCTGCCTCTGCCGCACCGACAACAACGCCAAGAAGCAGATGGGCATCTCCTTCATCGTGTTCTCGATGAAGTCGAAGGGCGTCACCGTGCGCCCGATCCAGACCATCGACGGCGGCCATGAGGTCAACGAGGTCTTCTTCGACGACGTCGAGGTGCCCGTCGAGAACCTGATCGGCGAGGAGAACAAGGGCTGGGACTACGCCAAATTCCTGCTCGGCAACGAGCGCACCGGCATCGCGCGCGTCGGCGTCTCCAAGGAGCGGCTGCGCCGCATCCGCGATCTCGCCGGCAAGGTCGAATCGTCAGGCAAGCCGATCATCCAGGACCCAGCGTTCCGCGAGAAGCTCGCGGCGTGCGAGATCGAGCTGAAAGCGCTCGAGCTCACCCAGCTGCGCGTCGTCGCCGACGAGGGCAAGCACGGCAAGGGCAAGCCCAATCCGGCCTCCTCGGTGCTGAAGATCAAGGGTTCCGAGATCCAGCAGACCACCACCGAGCTGCTCATGGAAGTGATCGGCCCGTTCGCCGCGCCCTACGACGTGCACGGCGACGACGGCTCGAACGAGGCCATGGACTGGACCGCCCAGATCGCGCCGAGCTATTTCAACAACCGCAAGGTCTCGATCTACGGCGGCTCCAACGAGATCCAGCGCAACATCATCGCCAAGGCGGTGCTGGGGCTCTAACCGCCGTCATTCCGGGGCGCGACGAAGTCGCGAGCCCGGAATCTCGCGCCACAACCTCTGGATTCCGGGTCCCCGCGCTGCCGCGCGTGTCCCGGAATGACGAAGCAAGAATTCCGGGTACGAGGAACCAAAGACATGGATTTTGATCTGAACGAGGAGCAGCGGCTTCTCAAGGAAAGCATCGACGGCCTGCTGACCGATTCCTACGATTTCGAGCAGCGCAAGAAGTACATGAAGGAGAAGGGCGGCTGGAGCAAAGCCGTCTGGCTCAAGCTCGCCGAGCAGGGCCTGCTCGGCCTGCCCTTCAGCGAGGCCGACGGCGGCTTCGGCGGCGGCGGCGTCGAGACCATGATCGTGATGGAGGCGCTCGGCAAGGCGCTGGTGCTCGAGCCGTATCTCGCGACGGTCGTGATCGGCGGCGGCTTCCTGCGCCACGCCGGCAGCGACGCGCAGAAGGCCGCGCACGTGCCCGGCATCATCGACGGCAGCAAGACGCTCGCGTTTGCCCAGCTCGAGAAGAACTCGCGCTACGATCTCTTTGACGTCTCGACGACCGCGAAGAAGAAGGGCGACGGCTGGGTCATCGACGGCGAGAAGTTCGTCGTGCTCAACGGCGAGAACGCCGACACGCTTGTCGTCACCGCGCGCACCAAGGGCGAGCGCCGCGACAGTAGCGGCATCGGCGTGTTCCTGGTCCCCGCGAATGCCAAGGGCGTGACGAAAAAGTCCTATCCGACCCAGGACGGCCTCCACGCCGCCGACATCACCTTTACGGGTGTCGAGGTCGGCGCGGATTCTGCGATCGGCAATCCCGACGACTCGCTCGCGCTGATCGAGCGCGTGGTGGACGAAGCCCGCGTCGCGCTCTGCGCCGAGGCGGTCGGGCTGATGGACGAGTCGCTCAAGACCACGGTCGAATACATCAAGACGCGAAAGCAGTTCGGCGTCGCGATCGGCTCGTTCCAGTCGCTGCAGCACCGCGCCTCCGACATGTTCGTCGCGACCGAGCAGGCGCGCTCGATGTCGATGTTCGCGACCATGGCGAACGATTTCGAGAACGCCAAGGAGCGCTCGAACGCCATCGCCGCGGCCAAGGTGCAGATCGGCAAGTCGCTAAAGTTCGTGGGACAGCAGGCGATCCAGCTCCACGGCGGCATCGGCATGACCATGGAGGCGAAGATCGGCCACTACTTCAAGCGCCTGACCATGATCGAGAACACCTTCGGCGATACCGACTACCACCAGCGCCGCGTCGCCGACGCGGGCGGGTTGGTCTAGCCACGCTGTCATCCCGGGGCGCGCGTAGCGCGAACCCGGGATCCATCGGGCGGCAATACGCGCGGTGAAATGGATTCCGGGCTCGCGACTTCGTCGCGCCCCGGAATGACCAGGAAGAAGGCAGACCCATGAAAAACACCCCGTTCGATCTCACCGGCAAGGTCGCCGTGGTCACCGGCTCCAGCCGCGGCATCGGCCGCTCCTCCGCCGAATTGCTGGCCAGGCTCGGCGCCAAGGTCGTGGTCTCCTCCCGCAAGGCCGACGCCTGCAAGGAAGTCGCTGACGGCATCAACGCGGCCGGCGGCGATGCCACCGTCATTCCCTGCAACATCGCGCGCAAGGCCGAGGTCGAGGCGCTGATCGCCGGCGCCACCAAGCACTACGGCAAGATCGACATCCTCGTCTGCAATGCCGCGGTGAATCCGTATTACGGCCCGCTGCTCGACATCACGGACGAGGCCTTCGACAAGATCATGGGCTCGAACGTGAAGAGCAACATCTGGCTCTCCGCGCTCGCGATCCCGCAGATGGCCGCGCGCGGAGGCGGCTCCGTCGTCATCATCTCCTCGATCGGCGGTTTGCGCGGCTCGACCGTGATCGGCGCCTACGGGATCTCGAAAGCCGCCGATTTCGCGCTGTGCCGCTCGCTCGCCGGCGAATGGGGCCCGAAGGGCGTCCGCGTCAATTGCATCGCACCCGGCCTCGTCAAGACCGATTTCGCCCGCGCGCTGTGGGAGGATGAGGCCATGCTGAAGCGCCGCACCGCCACCACGCCGCTGCGCCGCATCGGCGAGCCCGACGAAATCGCCGGCGCCGTCGCCTATCTCGCCTCCGATGCGTCGAGCTTCATGACCGGCCAGACCATCGTCATCGACGGCGGCGTCACCACGGCGGCGGTGTAGCTCGACAACCGTTAGTTGCGTTAACCTGACGCCTCGCTTACCCTCCCCTGGAGGGGTCCGGGACGAACGTAGCTCGCCCGTGGGTCGCTCACGCGTAGCGTGAGCGGGGTGGGGTGAAGCCGCAGCAATGGTCTCGACATCGATCCGACGCGCCGCCGCGAAGAAGCTGAGAGCGAACACGACGCCCCATGAGCGCATGTTGTGGCGCGCCCTGAAGGAGCTCCCGATGGACGGATCGCACTTCCGCCGGCAAGCGCCGATCGGTCCCTACGTCGTCGACTTCTTTTGCCCCGCCAAAGGCCTCATCATCGAACTTGACGGCGGGCATCACAACGAAGACGACACCGCTGCGCGCGATCTCGTGCGCCAGCGCTGGCTCGAAAACGAAGGTTATCGCGTCGTTAGATTCTGGAACTCGGAGATCACGAGCGATCTGACAGCGATAATGGTGCGCATCTATGTCGAGCTCTATGGCTCGCGTGAAGCGGAAGCTATGCGGCTCGAGCATCGTCGTAGGCCAAAGCCGTCAACCTGAATCGCGCCGTGCTCTTTATTACCCTCCCCTGGAGGGGGAGGGTCGATCGCGCGCAGCGCGAGCGGGGTGGGGTGATCTCTCCCCACGGGCGCTGTTGGCGGTGGAGACACCGTCACCCCACCCCGGCTCACATGTCGCTCCGCTCGATGTGAGCCGACCCTCCCCCTCCAGGGGAGGGTAAGGGAGAGCCGCCTTGACCTTGCCGCTCTAATCCGCTCCCTTTGGCGCGACACAATGATCCTCTCAAGGGAAAACGCCAAGGTAAGCCGCCATGTCTTTCGTCCTCGCCATCGACCAGGGCACCACCTCCTCGCGCGCGATCGTGTTTCGCGGCGACATTTCCATCGCGGCGAAGGCTCAAGCGGAGTTTCCGCAGCATTTTCCGGCCTCGGGCTGGGTCGAGCACGAGCCGGAGGACATCTGGACCTCGACCGTGATGGTCTGCCGCGAGGCGATCGAGCAGGCCGGCATCAAGGCCAAGGACATCGCCGCGATCGGCATCACCAACCAGCGCGAGACCACCGTGGTGTGGGATCGCGCCACCGGGCAGGCCGTGCACCGCGCCATCGTCTGGCAGGACCGCCGCACCGCCGACATCTGCGCGAAACTGAAGGCCGACGGCCGCGAGCCCGTGATCTCGCAGAAGACCGGCCTGATCATCGATCCCTATTTCTCCGGCACCAAGGTCGCCTGGATCCTCGACCACGTCCCCGGCGCCCGGGCCCGCGCCGCGCGCGGCGAATTGATGTTCGGCACCGTCGACTGCTACCTGCTCTGGCGCCTCACCGGCGGCAAGGTGCACGCCACCGACGCCACCAACGCCTCGCGCACGCTGCTGTTCAACATCCACACCGGCCAGTGGGACGACGAGCTCCTGGAGATCATCGGCGTGCCGCGCTCGATGCTGCCCGAGGTGAAGGATTCCTCCGCCCGCTTCGGCGAGAGCACGCCCGATCTGTTCGGCGGCGCCATCGCCATCTCAGGCATCGCCGGCGACCAGCAGGCCGCCACCATCGGCCAGGCCTGCTTCCGTCCGGGCATGATGAAATCCACTTACGGCACCGGCTGCTTCGCCCTGCTCAACACCGGCACCACGCCCGTGGTGTCCAGGAACAAGCTGCTCACCACCGTCGCCTATCAGCTCGACGGCAAGCGCACCTATGCGCTGGAAGGCTCAATCTTCGTCGCGGGCTCAGCGGTGCAATGGCTGCGCGACGGTCTCGGCATCATCAAGCACGCCGCCGAGACCGGGCCGCTGGCCGATCAGTCGGACTCCATGCAGAGCGTCTATCTCGTTCCCGCCTTCGTCGGCATGGGCGCGCCCTACTGGAATCCGCGCGTGCGCGGCGCGCTGTTCGGCCTCACCCGCAACACCGGCCCCGCCGAGCTTGCGCACGCCGCGCTGGAAAGCGTCTGCTACCAGACCTTCGACCTCTGGGCCGCCATGCGCGCGGATTGGCCGAGCTCGGAGACGGCCAGTGTCGTGCTCCGCGTCGACGGCGGCATGACCGCCTCGGACTGGACCATGCAGCGCCTCGCCGATCTCCTGGATGCGCCCGTCGACCGTCCCGTGATCCAGGAGACCACGGCGCTCGGCGCCGCCTATCTCGCCGGCCTCAACGCCGGCGTCTATCCCGAGCCCACAAAGTTTGCCGACAACTGGCGGCTCGAGCACCGCTTCAAGCCCAACATGAGCCAGGCCACGCGCGAGCGGAAGCTCGCCGGCTGGGCGCGCGCCGTGAAGGGTGTGCTGGCGAGCGACGAGGGGGAGGGGTAGCGGCAGGGCGAGCCTCGTAGCCCGGATGGAGCGCAGCGAAATCCGGGACCCCTGCCGGCTCTGGCAAGAATCCCGGATTGCGCTGCGCTCCATCCGGGCTACACACACTCTCTCAACCGTCATTGCCTCTCCACCGTCATTGCGAGGAGCTCTTGCGACGAAGCAATCCAGAGTCCCTCCGCGGAAAGATCCTGGATTGCTTCGCTGCGCTCGCAATGACGGAGTACTGAGCCCCCGTCGTTCTTCAAATCGGCACGGCTCGCCCGCTTGCCTATAACGAAGGAAGCAACCATCCATGATCCTCCCCGACGGCTATTCCGACGTTCCCGCCGGCAAGATCGCCTCCGTCGTCACCCATCTGGAGATGACGGCGCCTCCCGCGCGCCGCGACGATCCGCCGGGTGCGTGGTCGCTGCGCAAGGTCGATGCGCCCGCGCTTGCCTGGTACCGCGATCTCTTCCGCCGCGTCGGCGAGGACTGGCTGTGGTTCTCGCGCGCCCGCATGAGCGATGCCGAGCTCGCCGCGATCATCCACGCGCCTGAGGTCGAGGTCTACGCCCTGGCCCTGGACGGCCGCGATGAAGGTCTGCTCGAGCTCGACTTCCGCGAACCCGGCCAGTGCGAGCTGGGCTATTTCGGCGTCACGGGTCGCCTGATCGGCACCGGCGCTGCCCGCTTCCTGATGAACCGCGCGCTGGAGCGGGCCTGGTCGCGCGACGTCAGCCGCGTCTGGGTGCACACCTGCACGCTCGACCATCCCTCCGCCGTCGCCTTCTACCAGCGCTCCGGCTTCCGCCCGTTCCGCCGCCAGATCGAGATCGCCGACGATCCACGGCTTGATGGCACCGCGCCGCGCGATGCGGCAAGGCATGTGCCGATCATCGGATAGCGTGCGAGCTCGCAGCCCGGATGAGCGAAGCGATATCCGGGGAAGTGCTCACAAGATTCCCCGCATGTCGGCTCGCTCATGCGCTGTCTCCCCAGCGCGTTGCGAGGAGCTCTGGCGACGAAGCAATCCAGGTTGCCTCCGTGGGCTGATTCCGGATTGCTGCGCGGAGCCCGGCATCGGGCCGCGCTGTGCGCGGACCCGTTGGCTCGCAACGACAGCGTGCCGACGCGGCCGTCAGCGCATCAATGTGCGACGGTGCCGGGCGGGTCTCCTATTGGACGCATTCGTCAGCCTCGTCCAAAAGCCATGCAACGAATGCCTTCACCCGAGCATCACTTGCCAAGACCGCGGGCCAACGCACGAGGTGTACCTTCGTCGACGGCATGTCCCAGGTCTCAGGCAGCACGCGCACGAGGCGGCCGTCGATAAGCGCGTCGCGCGCGAGGAGTGAGCGCGTCAGCACGACGCCGCTGCCTTGAAGTGCGGCTCCGATCGCTGTCGCCATGTTGGCGTAACGTAGTCCAACCGGCGGCGGCGCATCCAGGCCAAGTCGCGCGAACCACGTCGCCCAGGACCACTCCGTTCCCGCGTTCGCGTCTGCGCCAGCCCCCTTATGGATCAGCGGCAGCGCGGCAATGCGCATCGGGTCGTCGAGCGGCGCCGACGGCAATAGTTGCGCGTGGCAGACGGGGAAGACCTGCTCGCGGAACAACACGCGCTGCGTCGAGGTCTCGCGTGCCTCGCCCTCGAGGAGCCAATGGATCGTGATGTCGAGATCGAGGTGGATCGCTTGCGCCGTGCTCTCGACGATGATCAGTTCGATCGGTGTCGATGAGGCCTTGAACATCGGCAGGCGTGCGACGAGCCAATAGTCCGCAAGCGCCGCACTGACGCCGACGCGCAGCGGGCCATTGCTGGCGGCAGCGCGGCATCGTGCGCGTAGCTCTCCGAGGCCGGTGAGGAGTTCCGCGAGGCCGGATGCAAGCGCTTCACCGGCGGGAGTCGGGCGCATGCCGCCCGAAGTCCGCATCAGCAGTGGCAAACCCATGAAGTCTTCCAGCCGGCGCAATCGGTGGCTCACTGCACTCTGCGTCACACCGAGGTCGCTTGCTGCGGCGGTGACGCTGCCGAGACGGTGCACGGCTTCGAAGGCAATCAGGGTATCGAATGGAGGCTGAGCGGTCATATCGGCATTATGAAGGAGATTCATGTTGAATTGAACACTCGGCATACGCCGAGGGCGCAAGCCGATGATAACAAGCGGGCATCGCAGCGCTTCTGCGCGGCACTTTCCCGGCTCGGCAGAGGATTTGTGAAGACGGCCCCCTCCTTATGCGCTCGTGATCTTTCCGTTGTCCTGACACTCGGCCTCGGTGCGTTCTTCACCAATCTCGACGTCACGGCCGTCGTCGTCGCGCTGCCTGCGATGGAGCATACCCTCAACTTCGGCATGGCCGCGACGGCCTGGGTGATCGATGCCTATTCGCTCGCTTTCACGGGCATGCTGCTGGCGGCTGGGGCAATCGCCGATCGCTTTGGTCGCCGCCGCGCTTTGCTGGCCGGCAATGCGATCTTCCTTGTCGCTTCCCTTGCTTGCGGCCTTGCCTGGGACGGTCCGTCGTTGTGGCTTGCCCGAGGTCTGCAAGGCGCTGGCGCAGCGTTCATCGTCACAGGCGCCTTGGCGCTCGTCGCCGGCGCGTTCCCGGATGCCGCCGTCAGAGCGCGCGTATTCGCCTTGATGGGCGTCGTCTCCGGTGTTGGAATGGCCGTGGGGCCGACGCTCGGTGGCGTGATTACGGCTTGGACCGGGTGGCGCTGGATCTTCTTCATCAACGTGCCGTTCTGCGTGGCTCTCACCATTGCGGTGCCGCGGCTCGTCGTCGAGGGCCAAGCCGCGGAGAAGCGCTCGCTCGATATTGTCGGCGTCGTCCTGTTGACGATGGCACTCGCGCTGCTGATTGACGCGACGTTGCGCGTACGTGTCGATATGATCGGTGCCGCGAGCCTCGGCGGCGCGGCGCTTCTGCTGTTGGCAGGCTTCGCCCTTCAACAGCGTCGACGCGCCGTGCCGCTCCTCGACCCGGCCGTGTTCGGGACACCCGCGATGATCGGTGTCGGCCTGCTGCTGATTGCGGTCTCCGTCAGCTACTGGGCCATCCTTGTCTATCTGCCGCCGGCGATGCAGAGCGCATTCGGGTGGCACGCCGATCGTACTGGCCTCGCGCTGCTTGCTGCAACGGCGCCGATGCTCATCGTACCGCCAATTGGCGGCCACCTCGTCATGCGCATAGGTTGGCGCTGGCACTTCGCGCATTCTCTCGCAATACTCGCAGTCGGTAACCTCCTTTTGCTTGCATCCCTCTGGCGCACTGACACGGCCGAGACCCTCGGCCTTATGCTCGCAGGCATGGTCGTCATCGGCAGCGGCGCGGCGCTCGCCCACCCGCAACTTTCGGGTGCCCTGCTTGCGCTCGCCCCGGCAGACCGTTCCGGCATGGCCTCTGCCATGACGATCGTGGCGCGGCAGGGTGGCTTCGCGCTTGGGATCGCTGCGCTGGCCGTAGTTGGTGGCGGGCATGCCTTCGAGGCTATCTTTGCGACCGCGGCGTCAATAGCAGTCTTGGGCGCTCTTGCAGCAATCTTCCTGCTTCCCGCCGATCGGTGAGCGCATGAAATCTGGCTCTGGCTGCGGCATCCGCCGTGTTGCGCCGGAGTGATCGTCTTCCCAATCGTGTCGATCCTCGTCAGTCAAGGGCACGATTTCATTGCCTCTGCCAGCGCTCCGCAGGAAGGCTTACGGACTTTCGCCTCAAAACACCTCCTGCTTCCCCCGCGCCAGCGAAAACCCCCGCTGCATCGCATTGAAGCACGTCAGCCCGCTCTGTTCCGACCGGCATGTAAATCCCCCGCGCTGCCAGATCTCGCCATAGGCCAGCACCGGCAGCGAGGCGTCCATCACGGTGTCGCCGGCACAGATGCGCCCCGCGGCGCCCTTCGCGCTCATCTCGAAGGCGTGGCCATAATCGAGGTCGCAGTCGGCGGGGCGGCGCGGGCGCGCGTCCATGTTCATGATGTCGCAGCGGAGCACGCCTCTATCGTTGGCTTGGCCGTTATCGGTGAAGAACTGGCAGGCGATGTTCTTCGACGGTGTCAGAAAGCCGATCGGGCGGTCCTGGGCGCGGGCGGCACCCATCATCGGCAACAGGATCGATATCAGCATCAGTCCGCGTGTTGCCTTCATGCCATGCCCGCTCAGCTGTCGAAATTCACCGCCGTGGTGTTGGCGCCGCAGAGCAGAACCGCGACGCGCTCGGCGGGTGAGGGACGATAGCGGCTGGAGAGCAGCGCGGCAAACGCGGCTGCGCCGCCGGGCTCGGCCACGAGACGCAGGCGCGACCACAGGGCTGCTTGGGCCTGCCGGATCGCATCGTCGCTGACCAGGACGACGCGCTCGACATGAGCCCGCGCGACCGGAAACATCAGCTCGCCGACGCGCCGCGGCGCAAGGCTGTCGGCGGCGATGCCGCCGGCCGGCGCATCGACCGGTGCGCCGGCTTCGAACGCGGCGTGCAGGGTGGGCGATTGCTCAGGCTCGACCGCCACGATGCGCGTCCTGCCGGCGTACCACGCCGCAATGCCGCCGATCAGCCCGCCGCCGCCAACCGCCACGAGCAGCGTGTCGATGCCGGGAGCATCCTGCTCCAGCTCCAGGCCGACGCTGCCCTGGCCGAGCAGGGTTTCGGCCTGATCGTAGGCATGGACGGCCAGCGCGCCGGTCTGCACGACATGCGCCTCGCTGGCGGCGAGCGCATCGGCGTAGCGGCTTCCCGCGATCACGAGCTTTGCGCCATATCCTCTGATCCGCTCCGCCTTGGCCGGTGAGGTGATGTCAGGCACGAAGATCGCGGCGGGAATGCCGAGCTGCTGCGCCGCATAGGCGACGGCCGCGCCGTGATTGCCGCCGGATGCGGCAACGACGCCGGCCTCCGGCACCTGCCGCAGCAACAGATTGGCGAAGGCGCCGCGCGCCTTGAACGATCCGGAATGCTGCAGCATCTCGAGCTTGAACGTGACGGGCGCGGCGGGCAGGCCGAAATCGGCGAGATCGACCCGAAGCAGCGGTGTGCGCCTGATATGCGGGCGGATGACCGTCTCGGTCGCCGCAATCCGCTCCCGCGTGATGTCCGTGGTTGCTGTCATGATGCAATCCAGACTAGCGCATGGGAGAGTTGACATCAATTAGGTAATTAGCAAAATGGCTAAATGAAATTCGCCGTTGCCTTGCGCGCGCTCGCCAATGAACGCCGCCTGCAGATCCTGGAATGGCTGCGGGATCCGCGGCGGCATTTTCGCGAGCAGGCCGATGGCGACCTGGTCGAGGACGGCGTCTGCGGATTGCTGATCGCCGAGAAGCTCGGGGTCAGCGCGCCCACGGTGAGCGAGCACATGCGGGTGCTGACGGCGGCCAAGCTGGTGCGCGCCAAGCGGATCAAGCAGTGGACGATGTACAAGCGCAACGAGACGGCCATCGCCGCGATCAAGCGCTCGATCCAGGACGGCCTTTGACGGGTAGCGCCTGAGGTGGTCGCGGGCGACGTTGCAGCCGGCGCAATGCTCCATTTCCGAGATTCTTGTTGCGCCGCACCGAGCCGGTCGTGGAGACTGATCGGCCCTGCCGGGTCCCACGACTGAGAAGAGCGAGAACCATGTTCCTGATCGGCCAATATGATTCCCCCTTCGTCCGCCGCGTCGCGATTGCGCTGCGGCTTTACGGCATCGCTTTCGAGCACAAGCCATGGTCGACTTTCGGCGATGCCGACAAGATCGCGCCGTACAACCCGTTGCGGCGCGTGCCGACCCTGGTGCTCGACGACGGCGAGGCGCTGATCGAGAGCATGATCATCCTCGACTATCTCGACGAGCGCGTCGGCGCGGACAAGGCGATGCTGCCGCGAAGCGGCGCCGAGCGGCGCAAGCATTTGCGCATTTGCGCGCTCGCCTCAGGTCTCGGCGACAAGGCGGTCAGCCTGCTCTATGAGCGCGTGCTGCGGAAGGAGCAGCTCGTGTTGTGGGTCGAGCGTTGCCAGGCGCAGATCGGCGACGTGCTCAAGGTGCTGGAAGCCGAGCGCGCCAGGGTGGCCACGCCGTACTGGCTGGGTGATCGCATCGGCCACGCCGATGTCGCGGTCGCCTGCGTCGTCCGCTTCACCCGCGAGGCGCATCCGCTTCTGTTCGACGCCTCGCGCTATCCGGCGCTGGCGGCACATGCCGAGCGCTGCGAGGCGTTGGCCCCGTTCCAGGAGATCGTGCAGCCGCTGGCCCCGCCAAAGGGGTGAGGTTTCTTACCCTCCCCTGGAGGGGGAGGGTCGATCGCGCGCAGCGCGAGCGGGGTGGGGTGATCTCTCCGCACGGGCAGCGTTGGATGTGGAGAGACCGTCACCCCACCTCGGTCCGCATTCCGCTTCGCTGCATGCGGACCGATCCTCCCCCTCCAGGGGAGGATGGGCACCGTGCGCGTAGGAAGAGTGAAATAGCAATCCGCTGCCGGCGCTGCTTCAGTGGCCACAGCAGCCAATGATGCAACAATACCCCTGTTTTGCCCGACGTCGCAAACCGCGCCCGACGCCATGCAAAAATTGCTCAACCCTTTCAACCCCATGGCTACTGTGCATGGGGTTGTTTTCGCAACTTTTGCTTTGGAGCGCGGCCTATCCCGCGCCTGCGCGCTTCTTCTGCCAGACCAGATGCACCGCGCAGGTGCAGCCCGGCGGATGCGAGGCGAGATCCGCCGGGGGCTCGTCGTTCGCCGGCGTTGCCGCGAAGGCCTTGTCGGTCTGTTGCGACGGGATGTAGTTCAGCACCGGCGCGAGCCAGCGCTCGGCTTCCGCGACGCTCATACCCTTGCGCGCGGCGTAGTCCTCGACCTGGTCGCGCTCGATCTTGCCGACGCCGAAATAGTAGCTCTCAGGCGCAGCGAAATAGAGCCCGGACACGCTCGAGCCCGGCCACATCGCAAAGCTCTCGGTCAGCCTGACGCCACAGGTTGCTTCCGCATCGAGCAGCTCGAACAGCGTCGCCTTCTCGGTGTGGTCGGGCTGCGCGGGATAGCCGGGCGCGGGGCGGATGCCAGAGTACTTCTCCAGGATCATCTCGTCGTTGGAGAGGGCCTCGTCCGGCGCGTAGGCCCAGAACTCGCGGCGCACGCGGGCGTGCATGCGCTCGGCAAAGGCCTCCGCAAGGCGGTCGGCCAGCGCCTTGCACAGGATCGAGGAGTAGTCGTCGTTGGCCATCTTGAAGCGGTCGGCAACGGCATCCTCGCCGATCCCCGCGGTGACGACGAAGCCGCCGACATAGTCGGGCACGCCCGCGGGCGCGACGAAGTCGGCGAGCGCGGCGTTGAACCGGCCCTCGCGCTTCTCGAGCTGCTGGCGCAGCGTGTGCAGCGTCGCGATCTTCTTCGTCCGGCTCTCGTCGGCATAGAGCGCGATGTCGTCGCCCTCGGCATTGGCCGGCCAGAACCCGATCGTCGCGCGCGCCCGGAACCACTTCTCCTTGACGATGGTGTCGAGCATCTTGCGCGCATCGTCATAGAGCGAGCGCGCGACCTCGCCGACCTTGGCGTCGTCGAGGATGGCGGGGAAGCGGCCGGCGAGCTCCCAGGTCTGGAAGAACGGCGTCCAGTCGATGTACTCGACCAGCTCGGCGAGATCGTAGTCGTCGAAGCTCTTGATGCCGAGGAAGGTCGGCTTCACCGGCTTGCTTTTGGCGAAATCGACCGGCACGCGGTTGGCGCGGGCGGCTTCCAGCTTCAGCCGCTTCTTGTCGGCCTGCGCCCGCAGATGCGCCTCCGAGATCTTCGCGTATTCGGCACGCACCTCGGCGGCATAGGCCTCGCGCTTCTCGGGCGACAGCAGCGAGGAGGCAACGCCGACCGCGCGGCTGGCGTCGTTGACGTGGACGACGGGGCCGGCGCGATAGCTCGGGTCGATCTTGACCGCCGTGTGCACGCGGCTGGTGGTGGCGCCGCCGATCAGCAGCGGCAGCTTCAACCCTTCGCGCTGCAATTCGCCGGCGAAGAACGCCATCTCGTCGAGCGAGGGCGTGATCAGGCCCGAGAGACCGACGATGTCGGCCTTCTCCGCCTTCACGGTCTCGACGATCTTGGCGGCCGGCACCATCACGCCGAGGTCGATGACCTCGAAATTGTTGCACTGGAGCACGATGCCGACGATGTTCTTGCCGATGTCGTGGACGTCGCCCTTGACGGTCGCGAGCACGATCTTGCCGGCGGACGAGGATCCCTCGGTGCCGATGCCGTTGGCGAGGTTGCGCGCCTTCTCCTCCTCCATGAACGGCATCAGCCAGGCGACAGCCTGCTTCATCACGCGGGCGGACTTCACCACCTGCGGCAGGAACATCTTGCCGTCACCGAAGAGGTCGCCGACCACGTTCATGCCGGCCATCAGCGGGCCCTCGATCACGTCGAGCGGCCGCGAGGACGCCTTGCGGGCCTCTTCGGTGTCCTGCTCGATGTATTCCGTGATGCCGTGCACCAGCGAATGCGACAGTCGCTTGGCCACCGGCCATTCGCGCCAGGCGAGATCGGCTTCCTTGGTCTGGGTCTTGTTGCCGCGGAATTTTTCCGCCAGCGCCAGCAGCCGCTCGGACGCTCCGGGATCGCGATTGAGGATGACGTCCTCGCACACCTGGCGCAATTCAGGGTCGATGTCGTCATAGACGATCATCTGCCCGGCATTGACGATGCCCATGTCCATGCCCGCCTTGATGGCGTGATACAGGAACACCGAGTGCATGGCCTCGCGCACCGGCTCGTTGCCGCGGAACGAGAAGGAGAGGTTGGAGACGCCGCCCGAGATGTGCGCGCCCGGCAGGTTCTGGCGGATCCAGCGCGTCGCCTCGATGAAGTCGACGCCGTAATTGTTGTGTTCCTCGATGCCGGTCGCGATCGCGAAGATGTTGGGATCGAAGATGATGTCCTCGGGCGGGAAGCCGACCTTGTTCACCAGGATGTCGTAGGCGCGCTCGCAGATCTCGGTCTTGCGCGTGAACGTGTCGGCCTGGCCGACCTCGTCGAATGCCATGACCACGACGGCCGCGCCGTGGCGGCGGGCGATCCTGGCCTCGTGGATGAACTTCTCCTCGCCTTCCTTCATCGAGATCGAGTTGACGACCGGCTTGCCCTGCACGCATTTCAGGCCGGCCTCGATCACCGAGAATTTCGAGGAGTCCACCATCACGGGGACACGGGCGATGTCGGGCTCGGCGGCGACGAGGTTGAGGAAGGTCACCATCGCGGCTTCCGAGTCGAGCAGGCCTTCGTCCATGTTGACGTCGATGATCTGCGCGCCGTTCTCGACCTGGTCGCGGGCAACCTGCAGCGCCGCCGTGTAGTCGCCGGCCGTGATCAGCTTGCGGAAGCGGGCGGAGCCGGTGACGTTGGTGCGCTCGCCGACATTCACGAACGGAATGGCGTCCGTCAGCACGAACGGCTCGAGGCCGGAGAGCCGCAGGCGCGGTTCGATCTCGGGCACGATGCGCGGCTTGTGCGGGGCCACGGCCGCTGCGATTGCCGCGATATGGTCCGGCGTGGTGCCGCAGCAGCCGCCGACGATGTTGACGAGGCCGTCACGCGCGAATTCGCCGACCAGGCGCGCCATATATTCCGGCGTCTCGTCATACTGGCCGAACTCGTTGGGCAGGCCGGCGTTCGGATAGGCGCAGACCAGCGTGTCGGCGACGCGGCCGATATCGGCGATATGGGCGCGCAAATCTTCCGCGCCGAGCGCGCAGTTGAAGCCGATGGTAACAGGCTTGGCGTGCCGCACCGAATTCCAGAACGCTTCCGGCATCTGGCCGGAGAGCAGGCGGCCGGACTTGTCGGTGATGGTGCCCGACACCATCACGGGCACGTCGATGCCACGCGCTTCGGTGATCTCGGCGATGGCATAGAGCGCCGCCTTGGCGTTCAGCGTGTCGAAGATGGTCTCGACCAGCAAGAGGTCGACGCCGCCGTCGAGCATGCCGCGGATCTGCTCGCCATAGGATTTGCGCAGATCGTCGAAGGTGACGGCGCGGTAGCCGGGGTTGGACACGTCGGGCGAGATCGATGCGGTGCGGTTGGTCGGACCGATGGCGCCGGCGACGAAGCGCGGCTTGCCGTCCTCGGCCTCGACGCGGCGGGCGGCATTGCCGGCGAGGCGGGCGCCTTCGCGCGCCATTTCCCGGACGATGTCGGTGAGATCGTAATCGGCCTGCGCGATCGAGGTGGTGGAGAAGGTATTGGTCGCGACGATGTCGGCGCCGGCGCGCAAATAGGCGGCGTGGATGTCCTCGATCGCCTGCGGCTGGGTCAGGATCAACAGATCGTTGTTGCCGCGCAGGTCGCGATGAAAATTCTTGAAACGCTCGCCGCGGAAGGCGGCCTCGTCGAATTGCAGGTTCTGGATCATCGTGCCCATGGCGCCGTCGAGCACGAGGATGCGCTCGCGCGCGGCGTTGAGCAGGGCAGTTCGCTTCGGAGAGATGGGTACGGTCATGCTATCTTAGGCCGCCTTCTGGGCGCTCTTGGCGCGGATGCCGAGCAAATGGCTGATCGCGAACACGAGATCGGCGCGGTTCATGGTGTAGAAATGGAAGGTGTCGACGCCGTGTTTTGCCAGCTTCTGCACCTGCCCGGCTGCAACAGTGGCAGCTACGAGCTTGCGAGTCTCGGCGTCGTCGTCGAGGCCTTCGAATTTCGCGGCGAACCAGTCCGGCACGGTGGTGCCGGCGCGCGTTACGAAGGCTCTCGCCTGCTTGAAATTGTGCATGGGCATGATGCCCGGCACGATCGGGATGTCGATGCCGCGGGCACGGACGCGGTCGAGATAGCGGAAGTAGAGGTCGTTATCGAAGAACACCTGGGTGATCGCGCGGGTCGCGCCGGCATCCACCTTGGCCTGCAGCGTGTCGATGTCGGCGTCGAAGTCGCGCGCTTCGGGGTGCTTCTCGGGATAGGCCGAGACCGACACTTCGATGTCGCCATGCCGCTTCTTGATCCCGGCGACGAGGTCCGCGGAGCTCTGGTAGCCGTCGGGATGGCTGGAGTAGGGCGTGCCGATGCCGCCGACGGGATCGCCGCGCAAGGCCACGATGTGGCGGACGCCGACCTCGTGATAGCGGTCGACGATCTCGTCGATCTCGCCGCGCGAGGCGCCGACGCAGGTCAGATGCGCGGCCGGCAGCAGCGCAGTCTCTTTCAGGATGCGGGCGATGGTCGCATGGGTGCGCTCGCGGGTCGAGCCGCCGGCGCCGTAGGTCACCGAGACGAATTTCGGGTCGAGCGGGGCGAGCCGGTTGATGGTCTCCCAGAGATTGCGTTCCATGTCTTCCGTCTTGGGCGGAAAGAACTCAAAGGAGATCGCAGGCCGCTTCAGGTGCCCGTCTTGCCCGTTGGTCCGGGCGGGGATCGTCAGATCGGTCATGGCACCACTTGCTCCAGATTTGTCGCCAGGTTTCGGCGGCCGACGGTCAGGTCTCGCTTGGAGGCCCAAGATAAGCCAAAGGCAGGGTGATCGACAGCCCATCGATGGTGGGAAATGGCCCACTTCCACCAAACGATGTGGAGTTATTGCCTCAATTTCGGTTCGAGTGGGAAATTGCAGACGATCTGAAAGACTATATATATCAATAAATTGTATAAAATTCAGGGTCGGATGGCGGAAAGTTTTGTCGATGGGCAAGCCAAAGTGTTCGTTATCTAGACGTTAACTTGCCCATTGACTCGCGCTGGCCCGCCGCGTCGGCTCGTGGCCCGCACACCCCAGACCTGCGTAGCCGACCCATTGTCGCCGCTTGGCTCTCCATTAGGTTACGCCGCCATGATCCCGCTCTCCGTCCTCGACCTCTCCGTGGTCACATCAGGCACCAAGCCCGCCGCGGCGTTGCGCAACAGCATCGATCTGGCGCGCCATGTCGATGGCCTCGGCTATGTCCGCTATTGGCTCGCCGAGCACCACAACCTCGCCTCCGTCGCGAGCCCGGCGCCCGACGTCATGATCGGCCAGATCGCGGCCGTCACGAAGCATATCCGCGTCGGCTCCGGCGGCGTGATGCTGCCCAACCACGCCCCGTTGGTCGTGGCCGAGCGCTTCAAGATGCTGGAGGCGCTGTTTCCCGGCCGCATCGATCTCGGGCTCGGCCGTGCGCCCGGCACCGACGGTGCGACGGCTTACGCGCTGCGGAGCCGGCTCGACCGCCGCGAGGGCGACGATTTCCTGGAGCGGCTGCACGAGCTGATTCTGTGGGAGACGCGCGAATTCCCCGCAGGCCATCCCTACCACAACGTCGTCGCCATGCCTGACGACACCAAGCTGCCGCCGATCTGGCTGCTCGGCTCCAGCGATTATTCCTCGGAACTGGCCGCCCAGGTCGGCATGGGCTTCGCCTTCGCCCATCACTTCGCGTCCCACGATGCGGTCGATGCGATGGTGCATTACCGCAACCGCTTCCAGCCTTCGGCCTGGCGTGCAAGCCCGCACGCGATCCTCGCGGTCGCCGTCATCACAGCGGATACCGATGAGGAGGCCGAACGGCTCGCCTCTTCGTTCGATCTCAACCGCCTGCGCCGCGACCGCGGACAATATCTGCCGCTGCCGAGCGTCGAGGAGGCGCTGGCCTATCCCTATTCCGACGCCGAGCGCACCTCGATCCTGCGCAACCGCTCGCGCCTGTTCGTCGGCAACCCCGCCACGGTGCAGAAGAAGCTGCAGCCGCTGATCGAGGCGAGCAAGCCGGACGAGCTGATGGTGATTACGGCGGTCTACGATCACGACGCGCGGAAGAGATCGTACTCGCTGCTGGCGGAGGCGTTCGGGCTTAAGGCGGCGGCTTAGCTTACCCTCCCCTGGAGGGGGAGGGTGAGGGTGAAGGATCAATCCTGCTGGGCTTCGCTGAACGTCGCGCGGAACGGATGGCCGGGATACACGCCGACGATGCGGAATTCGCGCGAGAAGAATTTCAGCTCCTCGATGGCGAAAGCGAGGCCCTTGTCCTCGGGGTGGCCGTCGACGTCGGCGTAGAACTGCGTGGCGAAGAAATTGCCGTCGACCATGTAGCTCTCGAGCTTGGTCATGTTGACGCCGTTGGTGGCGAAGCCGCCAAGCGCCTTGTAGAGCGCGGCCGGCAAATTGCGCACGCGGAAAACAAACGTCGTGACCAGCGGTCCCGAGCCCTGCGCGGCCCATTTCGGCTCGCGCGCCAGCACCACGAAGCGCGTGGTGTTGTGGGCCTCGTCCTCGATGTCCTCGGCGAGGATGTCGAGGCCGTAGATCTTGGCGGCGAGGCGGGAGGCGATCGCGGCCACCGTCTTGTCCTTGCGCTCCGAGATGTCGCGGGCGCTGCCTGCGGTGTCGGCGTGCACGATCGGTTTGATGCCGAGCTTGCGGATGATGCGACGGCACTGGCCGAGCGCATGCACATGGCTCTCGACGCTCTTGATGTCTTCGAGCTTGGTGCCCTTCACCGCCATCAGTTGATGCCGCACGGGGAGAAACCATTCGCCGATGATGAAGAGGCCGGAGGCCGGCAGCAGATGATGGATGTCGGCGACGCGGCCGGCGACCGAATTCTCGATCGGAATCATGCCGAGATCGGCCTCGCCCGACGAGATCGCCGACAGCGCGTCCTCGAAGGTGGCGCAGGGCATCGGCTCGGCGTCGGGATAGGCCTCGACGATGGCGATGTGGGAATTGGCCCCGGGCTCGCCCTGGAATGCGATCTTCAGCTTGGTCATGTCTCGAATTGCTCCTGCGGCGCCTTGTAGCAGCCGCTCAGGATTTGGAAAGGATGCTGCGGGCGGTTTCGAGATCGGGCGGCGTGTCGACGCCGCGGGGCACGCTGTCGACGATCATGATGTCGATGCGCAGGCCGGCTTCGACCGCCCGCAATTGCTCCAGGCTTTCCTGGCGTTCCAGGGGCGAGGGCGGCAGCGACACGAATCGCTCCAGCGCGGCGCGGCGATAAGCATAGAGACCGATGTGATGGTAGCGTGGTCCGTTGCCGTAAGGCGCCGTGGCGCGGGTAAAATAAAGTGCCCGCAGCCGCCGCGGCCCGATCGGTGAGCCCACGGCCTTCACGACGCTGGGCGCGAGGTCCTCCTCCTCGGTGTGGATCTGCGAGGCCAGCGTCACGATGTCGACGCCAGGGTCGTCGAACGGCGGCAGCACCTCGCGGATGGTCTGCGGCGTGATGGTGGGGAAGTCGCCCTGGAGGTTGATCACGATCTCGGCCTTGCCGTCCGGGTCGAGCTTCTGCATCGCCTCGTGGATGCGGTCCGAACCCGAAGGGTGGTCGGCGCGGGTCATCACGGCTTCGCCGCCATGGGCCGTCACGACCGAGGCGATCTCGGGCGTGTCGGTCGCAACCGCGACCCGGCCGATGGCGGCGGCCTCGGCGCGGCGCATCACATGGACGATCATCGGCAGGCCCGCGATATCGGCGAGCGGCTTGCCGGGCAGGCGGGTGGCGGCCATGCGGGCCGGGATCAGCACCAGGATGCGGGGGTCGATCATTGGGTCCAAAGGTCTGGGGTCAAGAGCCTGGAAACAGGGCGTTTTCCGCGCCGAGAAATGGAGTGGGGACGGGCCGCAAGCGGGGTCGCTTATACGGGTTGCCAGACCCCGGGCAAACCGATATCTCAATGGCAAAACTCGGGGAAACAATAAGGAACGTTTGATTCTCCCGAGGCTCGTCCTGGCGGCCGCCCGGCCGCTCGATCCTTCTTGCGGTGTGGGGCCTGGCCGGAAATGGACTCTTTCGAACTCAATAAGATTCTCGGTGCCGTGCTCGGCACCTGTCTCATCCTGCTGGTGACGAGCTTCACCGCGAGCGCGCTGTTCTCGCCCAAGATGCCGGAAAAACCGGGCTTCGAGATCGCCGTGAAGGAAGATGCCGGTCACGGCAAGGAAGGCGGCGCTGCCGCGGCAGCCTCCGAGCCGATCGAAAAGCTGCTCCAGACCGCCTCCGTCGAGAAGGGCGCCGCCGCCGCCAAGAAGTGCGGCGCCTGCCACACCTTCGAGAAGGGCGGCCCGAATCGCGTCGGTCCGAACCTCTATGGCGTCGTGGGTGAGCCGAAGGGCCAGGGCCGCGGCGGCTTCAACTTCTCAGCCGCCATGAAGGGCAAAGGCGGCGAATGGACTTTCGACGATCTCAACAAGTTCATCGCCAATCCGAAGGGCTTCGTCCCGGGCACCGCGATGGGCTTCGCCGGTATCCCCAAGGATTCCGAGCGCGCCGACGTCATTGCCTATCTGAACTCGCTGTCGGAGCATCCGAAGCCGCTGCCGACCGCGTCGAAGTAAGGCTTCGAGAACCTGTCTTGGAATACGCGGCCAGGCTGAGAAGCCTGGCCGTTTCCTTATCAGGGCCTCGCGATGACGTTATCGGGGCGTTTGGCCGCATGCGACAGGCCGCCCGGCCTTCCAAGATGAGGAAAAAGCAACATATTCGGTCGAAACCTCGCTTATATTGGGAACTTAAAGGAGTAGCCTCCTTCAAGACAGGGATGTTGATTTGGCCATTACCCGACGCGATCTCCTGCTCACCGGCACTGCTGTCGCAGCGCTTCCCGTCCTCGGTTCCGTAGCGGGGCTCCCCGTCGCTGGTGCGGCGCAGGCGCAGTCTTCGAACGAGCTTCCCTGGCGCCATGCGCTGTCGCTGTTCGGCGACATCAAGTACCCCGCCGATTTCAAGCATTTTGATTACGTCAACCCGGTTGCGCCCAAGGGCGGCGTCGCCCGTCTGATCTCGATCGGGACGTTCGACAATTTCAACCTCGCGGTCGCCGGCATCAAGGGCTCACTCGCCCCGGCCGCTGCGATGATCTACGAGACGCTGATGACCCGGGCGCAGGATGAGGTGGCGACCGAGTACGGTGAACTCGCCGAAGCCGCACAGCATCCGGACGATTTTTCCTGGGTGATCTACCGCCTGCGCAAGGAAGCCCGCTGGCATGACGGCAAGCCGGTGACGCCGGAAGACGTCATGTTCTCGCTGGAGACGTTCAAGCAGCAGAGCCCGATGTATGCGTCCTACTATCGCCACGTGACGAAGGCGGAGAAGGTCGGCGATCGCGACGTCAAATTCACGTTCGATGGACCGGGCAATCGCGAATTGCCGACCATCGTCGGCGAACTCACGGTGCTGCCGAAGCATTGGTGGGAGGGCACCGACGCGCAGGGGCGCAAGCGGGACGTCAGCGCGACCACCCTGGAAATCCCGCTCGGCTCCGGGCCCTATCGGATCAAGGAATTCGTGGCGGGGCGTTCAGTCAAGCTGGAGCGGGTCAAGGATCATTGGGGCGCCAATCTGCCGAGCCAGATCGGCACCAACAATTTCGACGAGCTGCGCTTT
This sequence comes from Bradyrhizobium sp. UNPF46, assembly GCF_006658625.1. Taxonomy (NCBI): domain Bacteria; kingdom Pseudomonadati; phylum Pseudomonadota; class Alphaproteobacteria; order Hyphomicrobiales; family Nitrobacteraceae; genus Bradyrhizobium; species Bradyrhizobium sp. UNPF46. The sequence continues at coordinate 7,022 of NZ_LFJB01000026.1, read as the reverse complement.
GAATTCTTCCGCGACAATCAGGTCGCGCTGGAAGCGTTCAAGGCCGATCAGGCCGACTGGATCGCGGAAAACTCAGCCAAGCAGTGGGCGACGGCTTATGACTTCCCGGCGGTGACCGAGAAGCGGGTGATCAAGCAAGAGTTTCCGATCAACGATTCCGGCCGCATGCAGGCCTTCGTCGTCAACAACAGGCGCCCCCAATTCAAGGACGCGCGGGTGCGGCGCGCGTTCAACTATGCCTACGACTTCGAAGAGATGAACAAGCAGCTGTTCTTCGGTCAATACAAGCGCATCAACAGCTATTTCGAAGGCACGGACCTTGCGGCGACCGGCCTGCCCCAGGGCGAGGAACTGCAGATCCTCGAGACCGTAAGGGACAAGGTGCCGCCGGAAGTCTTCACCACGCCGTACCAGAATCCGGTCGGCGGCAATCCCGAAGCCGTGCGCGCCAATCTGCGTGAGGCAGCAAAGTTGCTGAAGGAGGCCGGTTTCGAGGTGCGGGATCACAAGCTGGTCGACGCGTCGGGCAAGGTTCTGACGGTCGAAATCCTGGTGCAGGAACCCTCGTCTGAGCGAATCGCACTGTTCTACAAGCCGTCACTGGAGCGGATCGGCGTCAATACGTCGGTTCGTGTGGTCGATGACGCGCAATACCAGAACCGCCTGCGCAGCTTCGACTTCGACATGATCATCGACCAGTGGGGTGAGTCGCTTTCGCCCGGCAACGAGCAGCGCGAGTTTTGGAGCTCGGCGACGGCGGACGTGCCCGGTGCACGCAACACCATCGGCATCAAGAACCCGGCCGTCGATGCCTTGATCGAGAAGGTGATCTTCGCCAAGGACCGCGCCGGTCTTGTCGCCGCTACGCGTGCGCTCGATCGGGTGTTGCTCTGGAATTTCTACGTAGTGCCCCAGTTCACCTATCCGTTCTCGCGCTACGCCCGTTGGGACCGCTTCAGCCATGCCGAGCCGCTGCCGAAATACGGCCGGTCCGGCCTGCCGGCGTTGTGGTGGTACGACGCGGACAAGGCGGCGCGCGCCGGAAAACGATCTTGAGGAAGCGAGTGCGCATGGCGCAGCTTTCACGCCGGCATGTGCTGGTCCTGGGTGCCGGCGGTGCGCTCGGCGCCGCCCTGCCGCGCGGCGCGGCGGCGTCGGAAGGGCCGGCCGAAGCCCACGGCATCTCGGCGTTCGGCGATCTCAAATACCCCGCCGACTTCCACCACTTCGACTACGTCAATCTCGATGCGCCGAAAGGCGGGGTGTTCTCGCTCATTCCGTCAACGCGCGGCTATAATCAGTCCTACCAGACCTTCAACTCGTTCAATGCCTTCATCCTGAAAGGCGAGGGCGCACAGGGGATGGATCTGACCTTCGCAACGCTGATGGCGCATGCCGGCGATGAACCGGATGCCATGTACGGCTTTGCCGCCAAGTCGGTGCAGATATCCGCCGACAAGCTCGCCTATCGTTACACCATACGACCCGAGGCAAGGTTTCATGACGGGACGAAGCTGACCGCGCATGATGTCGCGTATTCGATCAACACGCTGAAGGCCAAGGGCCATCCGTTGATCCAGATCCAGATGCGCGACGTCAAGGGCGCGGAGGCGCTCGATGATGCCACCGTGGTCGTGAATTTTGCCGAGAGGCGCGCGCGCGACGTGCCGCTCTACGCGGCGGGCCTGCCGATCTTTTCGAAGGCCTACTACGCGAACCGGCCATTTGACGAAACAACGACCGACACGCCGCTGGGCTCCGGTCCCTACAAGGTCGGAAAGTACGAGATCAATCGCTTTGTCGAATTCGAACGGGTCAAGGATTGGTGGGGCGCCGACCTTCCGGTTTGCCGGGGCAGCAACAATTTCGACGTGATCCGCTACGAGTTCTACCGCGATCGCGACGTCGCCTTCGAAGGTTTTACGAGCAAAAGCTACCTGTACCGCGAGGAATTCACTTCGCGTATCTGGGCGACGCGCTACGACTTTCCCGCGGTCAAGGACGGCCGCGTCAAGCGGGAGCTGGTGCCGGATCAGACCCCGTCGGGCGGCCAGGGCTGGTTCATGAACACGCGGCGTGACAGGTTCAAGGATCCAAAAGTCCGCGAAGCGATCAACTGCGCGTTCGATTTCGAGTGGACCAACAAGACCATCATGTACGGCGCCTATGCCCGCACAGTCTCGCCGTTCCAGAATTCCGATCTTGTCGCGCAGGGGCCGCCGTCGGCGGAGGAGTTGAAGCTGCTCGAGCCTTTCCGCGGGCAAGTGCCTGATGAGGTCTTTGGTGAACCGTACGTGCCGCCGGTGTCGGACGGCTCCGGCCAGGACCGCGCGCTTCTGCGCAAGGCGCAGCAACTGCTCCAGGAAGCGAAGCTCACGGCCAAAGACGGCAAGCGGATATTGCCCAATGGGGATGTCTTCACCATAGAGTTCCTGATCGATGAAGCCTCGTTCCAGCCGCACCACGGCTCGTTCCTGAAGAACCTGAACACGCTGGGCATTGAAGCCAGCTTGCGCCTCGTCGATGCGGTCCAGTACCGCGCGCGCGTCGAAGCGTTCGACTTCGACATCGCCATGCAGCGCCTGACCATGTCGGCCACGCCCGGCGACGGCTTGCGGACATATTTCACTTCGCAAGCCGCGGCGACGAAGGGATCGTACAATCTGGCGGGCGCCGCCAGTCCTGCGATGGATGCTCTGGTCGAGAAGGCCATGGCGGCCGAGACGCGTAGCGACCTGACCTTCGCCTGTCGCGCGCTCGATCGCGTGTTCCGCGCCGGCCGCTACTGGGTGCCGCAATGGTACAACACCAGCCATCGGCTGGCTTATTGGGACCAGTTCGGTCATCCAGCGAACCTGCCGCGTTACGCGATCTCCGACTACGCCAGTGGCGTGGGTGAACGAACCCTATGGTGGTATGAACCCGCCAAGGCGGCCAAGCTCGAGCAGGCGAAATAATCATGAGCGCCTATATCGCCCGTCGCATCCTGCTGATGATCCCGACTTTGCTCGGAATCCTCTTCGTCTCCTTCGTCGTCGTGCAGTTCGCGCCGGGTGGCCCGGTCGAGCGCGTCATCGCGCAGCTCTCGGGTGCCGACACCGGCGGCACCTCGCGCATTTCGGGTGGCGGCGATTTTGCTCAGCGCGCGCCGGGGCAACTGGGAGCCGGTGCCGATGCGATCAACTCGAAATATCGCGGCGCGCAGGGTCTCGACCCCGATTTCATCAAGAAGCTTGAGGCACAGTTCGGCTTCGACAAGCCGGCACCGGAGCGCTTTGCGCTGATGGTCTGGAATTTCGCCCGCTTCGATTTCGGCAAGAGCTATTTCCGCGACGTCAGCGTCCTGCAACTCATCAAGGAGAAGCTGCCGGTCTCGATCTCGCTCGGCCTGTGGTTGACGCTCCTGACCTATCTGATCTCGATTCCGCTCGGCATCCGCAAGGCGGTCAAGGACGGAACGCGATTCGACACCTGGACGTCGACCGTGCTCGTGCTCGGCTACGCCATACCCGGCTTCCTGTTCGCGATCCTCCTGATCATCCTGTTTGCGGGCGGCTCGTTCTTCAACTGGTTTCCGCTGCGCGGACTGACGTCAGACGGCTGGTCACAATTTCCCTGGTATTGGAAGATCATCGATTACTTCTGGCATTTGACGCTGCCGCTGATCGCGATGGGGCTAGGCGCGTTCACGACCATGACATTCCTGACCAAGAACTCGTTTCTGGACGAAATCCGCAAGCAATATGTGATGACCGCACGCGCGAAGGGCTGTAGCGAGAATCGGGTGCTCTACGGTCACGTCTTCCGCAACGCGATGCTCATCGTCATCGCGGGCTTTCCCAGCACCTTCATTCACGCCTTCTTCTCGGGCTCGCTTCTGATCGAGACCATCTTCTCGCTGGATGGCCTCGGGCTGCTCAGTTTCGAGAGCGTGCTCAACCGCGATTATCCCGTGGTGTTCGGCACCCTCTACATCTTTTCGCTCGTCGGCCTCGTGGTCAATCTGATCTCCGACCTGACCTATATGTGGATCGACCCCCGGATCGATTTCGAGGCGCGGGAGGTCTGATGACGATTACCGCGCCGACGCCGACCGAGACCACGACACAGTCCCCGCTGGGTGAGGTCGTTCCGATCACGCGCAAGCCTTTCGCGCCTTCGCCGCTCAACAGGCGGCGGTGGCAGAACTTCAAGGCGAACCGCCGCGGCTATTGGTCGTTCTGGCTGTTCATCGCCCTGTTCGTGCTCTCGCTGTTCGCCGAGCTGATCGCCAATGATCGGCCTTTCCTGATCAAGTTCGACGGCCGCCTCTATTGGCCAGCCTTCGTGACTTATTCGGAAACCACATTCGGTGGTGACTTCGAAACCGCGGCGGACTATCGCGACCCCTATTTGCAGAAGCTGATCAAGGACAAGAACGGCAGCATCCTCTGGCCGCTGATCCGCTACTCCTACGACACCCACAATCTCGATCTGCCGACGCCGGCGCCGTCGGCGCCGACGTGGATGCTCACGGAAGCGCAATGCAAGCCGGTGGTGGAGAAAAAGGGGCTGAAGAGCTGCCGCGACCTCGAATACAACTGGCTCGGAACGGACGATCAGGGGCGCGACGTGGTCGCGCGGCTGATCTACGGCTTCCGCATCTCGGTGCTGTTTGGCCTTTGCCTCACGATCGTCTCGTCCGTCATCGGCATCGCAGCGGGGGCGGTGCAGGGCTATTTCGGTGGCCGGGTCGATCTCATCTTCCAGCGCTTCATCGAGATCTGGACGGCGATTCCCTCGCTCTATCTTCTCCTGATCCTCTCCTCGGTGCTCGTGCCCGGCTTCTTCGTGCTGCTCGGCATTCTCTTGCTGTTCTCATGGGTCTCGCTGGTCGGCCTGGTGCGGGCCGAGTTCCTGCGCGGTCGCAATTTCGAATACATCCAGGCGGCACGGGCGCTCGGCGTCTCCAATCCCGTCATCATGTTCCGCCACCTGCTGCCGAACGCGATGGTCGCGACCATGACGTTCCTGCCCTTCATCGTGTCCAGCTCGGTGATGACGCTGACGGCGCTGGATTTCCTGGGCTTCGGCCTGCCGCCGGGATCGCCCTCGCTGGGCGAATTGCTGTCGCAAGCCAAGTCCAATGTGCAGGCGCCCTGGCTCGGCTTCTCCGGCTTCTTCTCGGTTGCGATCATGCTGTCGCTCCTGATCTTCATCGGCGAAGCGGTGCGCGACGCCTTCGATCCGCGCAAGACGTTCAGGTAAGGTCATGGACGCGATCAACCAGCCCCTGCTCAGCGTGCGCGACCTTTCGGTGGCCTTTCACCAGGGCGGCGCCACGACGCTCGCGGTCGACAAGGTCTCGTTCCAGATCAAGCGGGGCGAGTGCCTGGCGCTGGTCGGCGAGTCCGGCTCCGGCAAATCCGTCAGCGCGCTCTCCATCCTCAAGCTGCTGCCCTATCCCAACGCCTCGCACCCCTCGGGCAGCATCCGCTTCAAGGGGCAGGAGCTGATCGACCGCTCCGAGCAACAGATGCGGGAGATCAGGGGCAGCGACATCTCCATCATCTTCCAGGAGCCGATGACCTCGCTCAATCCGCTGCACACGATCGAGGCGCAGATCGGCGAGATCATCCAGCTGCACAATCCGACCAGCAATGCGCAGGCGCGCAAGCGGACGCTGGAGCTCTTGACGCAGGTCGGCATTCCCGAGCCGGAGACGCGTCTGAACAGCTATCCGCATCAGCTCTCCGGCGGCCAGCGCCAGCGCGTGATGATCGCGATGGCGCTCGCCAACGAGCCGGATCTGTTGATCGCGGACGAGCCGACCACGGCGCTCGACGTCACCGTGCAGGCGCAGATCCTGGCGCTGCTCGCCGAGATCCGTTCCAGGCTCGGCATGAGCCTGTTGTTCATCACCCACGATCTCGGCATCGTGCGCCGTATCGCCGACACCGTCTGCGTCATGAAGGGCGGCGTGATCGTGGAGCAGGGGCCGGTCGAGCAGGTCTTCAAGACCCCGAAACATCCCTATACGCGCGACCTGCTCGCAGCGGAGCCCAAGCCGGATCCGGCACCACCGCAACCGGATGCGCCGGTGGTGATGTCGGCCAGTGATCTGAAAGTGTGGTTTCCGATCAAGCGTGGCCTGATGCGCAAGACGGTCGGCCATATCAAGGCGGTCGACGGCGTCAGCGTCGCCGTGCGCAAGGGTGAGACGCTCGGCGTGGTCGGCGAATCCGGCTCGGGCAAGACCACGCTGGGGCTGGCCCTGCTGCGGCTGATCTCCTCGAACGGACGCATCGTATTTCTGGGCAAGGACATCCAGGGCCTGCGCTTCAAGGAGATGCGACCGTTCCGGCGCGACATGCAGATCGTGTTCCAGGACCCGTTCGGCTCGCTCTCGCCGCGCATGTCGGTCGCCGACATCATCGCCGAAGGTCTCTCCGTGCATCAGCCGAAGCTGTCGCGGGAAGAGCGCGAGGCGCGCGTCGTCAAGGCGCTGGAGGACGTCGGACTGAAGGCCGATACCCGCTTCCGCTATCCCCACGAATTCTCCGGCGGCCAGCGCCAGCGCATCTCGATCGCACGCGCGGTGGTGCTGGAGCCGGATTTCGTCGTGCTGGACGAGCCGACCAGCGCGCTCGACATGCTGTTCCAGGCCCAGATGGTCGATCTGCTCCGCGAGCTGCAGCGCAAGCGCGAGCTGACCTACATGTTCATCTCGCACGATCTGCGCGTCGTCGCCTCGCTTGCGAGCCATCTGATCGTGATGCGCGGCGGCAAGGTGGTCGAAGAGGGGCAGGCTGCCGAGCTGTTCAAGAATCCGAAGACGGATTACACCCGCGCGCTGTTTGCGGCGGCGTTTCGGTTGGAGACGGCCGGCAACGGGACGGTGGCAACGTAGCGCCGTGGGATGGGTAGAGCGCACGCTCTCCCCATCCCACAAAGTCTCGCTAGAGCGTTTTCGAGCGAAGTGGACACCGGTTCGCGTGAAGAAAACGCGTCAAAACAAGAATCTAGAGCTTCGGTTCTGATTC